>NZ_LROR01000104.1:0-47765 GCF_001675205.1 Clostridium coskatii
AAATAAAAGTATCACAGAAGATTCTACAAAAATTTTTATTTGCAATTTACAATTAAATAATCAAACTATGCTAATAGAAAATATAAATTTTACAAATAACGATAACAAACCTCTCTTTGGATACAATATTTTAGATTTATTAGAGGAACGGATAAGAATAAATAAAGACAAAAAAAATAAGATAACACTTGCCATGCTTATAAGAAATGAAAGTGGAAAATTTTTAGAAAGAGTTTTAACACATGCAGCTAAATATGTAGATAATGTTGTAATTTTAGATGATGCTAGTGAAGACAATTCGGTTGAAATATGTAAAAAAATATTTGAAAATATGACTCTAACGTTGGTGCAAAATAAAAAACATGGATTTAATAATGAAGTCATTTTAAGAAAACAATTGTGGGAAATAACAGCAAGTACAAATCCAGACTGGATATTATTTTTAGATGCTGATGAAATTTTTGAAGATAGAATATGTAAAGTTATTAGAGAATTAATTAATCAACCAAATTTTGATTATTATGCTTTTAGGCTATACGATATGTGGGATGAGAATCATTATAGAGAAGATTTTTATTGGAAATCACATAAGTATTATAGACCGTTTTTAATAAGATATCAGCCTAATTTTAATTATAATTGGCAGGAAAAACCTCTTCATTGTGGAAGGATTCCTGAAAATATATTTAGCTTGCCTGGATGTATATGTTATGTAAAATTAAAGCATTTGGGTTGGTCAACCAAAGAATTAAGGCAATCTAAATATATTAGATATCTAAAAGCAGATCCTGAAGGCAAGTATGGAATTTTAGAACAATATAAATCTATCCTAGATGAAAATCCAAGATTAATAAAGTGGGAATAGCTTCTATAGTCTTGTTTATACAATAATAAAGCAGTTTTCTATGGTATTTTGATTTATCATAGAAAACTATACTTACAGACTTTTTTCACCGTGGTTTATTTTTTAAATATACCAATTTAGAGAAAAAAGTAAATTATCATTTTAATCCTATACTTTTAAAATACTTTCTATTATAAAGTATTTTTTTATTATTAGGTATAAACTTACTAGCCATTTCATTGTGATCATAAGCCAATTTATGATTACCTATTCTGTCATAGCAAACACATAATTGTAAATGCGGAAGCCACGTCCAACAGGCATCATTAAAAAACCCTAAACTATCTTTTGGTTTTTTTAGGTTTGCAGCTGTTTCATACCAAAATATTGCTTGATTAATCTTGTTTTCTTGTAAAAATGAAAATCCAAGTCTACAACATATTTCGGCTCTTGGAGCATCATATTCAAAGCTTTTAAATGCATATTTACGAGCTTCCTCACCATTATTAATTGATTGATAATAATCACATATATTTCCACAAACATAAATGTTATCCTCATACCATCCTTTTTTTGAATCTAAAAAACTATTATAATATTTTAAAGCTTCTTCAAATATTTCATGTTCGTATAATTCATTTCCATAGTATAATATATCTCTAGGAGTAAACTCTACACCTTCTTTTAATTTATTTCGAAAAATCTCAAGATTACGGTTAGGAGAATAGTTTATTTTCTTATGAGTTATGCTAATTTCACTATTAATTATATTTCCATACACTTCTAAATATTCATGGACAAATCCAATCCATTTAAAATTTTTTTCTCTTTTGACTAATCTATTACGTCGATAGCTTGTAGTTATATTCCCATATTCATCAAAGCCTATATTGTATTTCATTGTTACAGAGTCTATGGAGGTATCTAAATTTTTCTTTAAGAATTTAAACTTTTTTATATCTTCAGGAAGTAGTATATCATCGGCATCTAACCAGAAAATATAATCTTTAGTTGCTTTACTAAATGCAAAATTTCTTGCAGCTGAAAAATCATCAATCCATTTAAAATCATAAATATTATTAGTATATTTTTTTATCACATTTTTAGTATTATCAGAAGATCCTGTATCTACTATTACGAATTCATCTACTACCTCTTTTACAGAATCCAGACATCTTCCTATAGTATCTTCCTCATTTTTTACTATCATACATAAACTTACAGTTATCATATAATCACTTCCTCAAAATTTAGTACGCTATATAATATGAAAACAAAAAAAAGATGATACAAGCTTTATGTCATTAATCAGCACCCGTTTTATGGGTGGTGCTGATTATTTTAGAAGCTGTGAATTTAAAAAATATTATGGAGATAGATTAATCATATCTACCAATGATTTTGCACATGTTATTGTAGGTGATAAAGTGGAATCTGGATTAGGAGGAGGAGTGTGTCAGGTATCAAGTACCCCTCATAATGCTGTAGTAGGAGCAGGTATAGTGCCTACAGAAAGAGATCACCACAATATGCCCGTGAGTTATGTAGGTATTGGAATGGATGCTACTGTGGATTATGGAAACATAGGTTATAAATTTAAAAATACACTGGGGTATCCCATATATATAGAATGTACTACTGATGATAAGAAACTTACATTTAATATTTATTTCAATTCTAAGTTAACTAAAAAGACCTATAAGCTTGTAAATAGTGTAAAAACAGTAAATAGATCTGGAAAGTCAGTTTGTGAGGCAAAAGCTTATAAAGTTACTTATGAAGATGGAAAAGAGGTTTCAAGAGATGAGATAAACAGTGATTGTTATGTAAAATGAGACAGGTTGATATATTATTCTAAATATAGTAATATATAAGATATATTATAGAAAGGGCAAGGTATGTAATTAATGAAGATTAACTAATTCAGCGTTTTTTAAAATCAATTGAGATTTATTTTTAAGGCTTTTTATGTCTTTATTTTTGCTGGGTTAGTTTAAATGAAATAATAATTACTATAGACGTTTATGCTTTTTTGGCATAGCTATATACTTATGGATTCATTTATCTTTCCAGCGTTTGCAAAGGAGAGATTTTTTTTATGCTTATTTTAGAAGCTGTGAATTTGAAAAAATATTATGGAGATAGATTAATCATATCTACTAATGATTTAAAAATACGAAGAGGAGATAAAATTGGTATTGTAGGAGAAAACGGTGCAGGTAAAACTACACTTTTGAATATCTTATCAGGAGAGACAGATGCAGATACAGGTGTTATTAAAAGGTATTGCTCTGCAGCGTATATAAAACAATTTTCAGATGAAAATGTGAATACGCAAGGTAAGCTTTTTAAAGAATTTGGAGTCAATGATAAGATTGATTGTCAGAAGGCAAGTGGAGGTGAACGAGCTAAGCTTAGTATTGCAGCTGAGTTAAGTAAAAACAGTTCCTTGCTTTTAGCAGATGAACCTACATCCAATTTAGATTATAAAAGCATTAAAGTACTGAAAGAAAAGTTCAGTAAGGTAGAAACTATTGTGTTGATAAGCCATGATAGAGATTTTATGGATACCCTATGTAATAAAATTATTGAAATAAGAAATGGCAAACTTTTCTTTTACGAAGGAAACTATTCTTTTTACAAAAAGCAAAAAGATTTAAAAATAAAAAAACAGAAGATGGAATATGAAGAATATATAGAGGAGAAAGTAAGGCTTGAAAAAACAACAAGAGATGTACAGAGTAAATCAAAATCCATGAAAAAAACTCCAAAGAGAATGGGGAATTCTGAAGCAAGACTTCACAAACGTGCAGTCAATGAAAAAAAGAAAAAATTGGATAGTGCAGTAAATGGCATAAAGTCACGTATTGAAAAGCTGCAAGTTAAGGAAAAACCCGATAAAATTTTAAAAGTAAAAATTGATTTTTCTTTGACCAATCCTCCACAAAATAAAATTATTATGGCTAGTTCTAATTTTTGTTTTAAATATAATAAAAATGAGATTTTTCGTAATGCTAAATTTAAGGTTTATAATGGAATGAAGACAGCAGTTGTAGGAGATAATGGCTCTGGAAAAACTACACTATTAAATCTTATAAATATGCAGGATGAGCAAATTTATACTGTTCCAAAAGCGGTTATTGGATATTTTCATCAGAACTTTGAAGATCTTGATTTTGATAAAACTGTACTCCAAAATGTTATGCTTAGTAGCATTCAAAGTGAAAGCTGTGTTCGAACAATTTTGGCAAGATTATTGATTTTTGGTGATGCAGTGAGTAAAAAGGTTGGAGTTTTAAGCGGCGGAGAGAAAATAAAGGTTTCTTTTGCAAAGCTTTTTGCATCAAAGGCTAATGTATTGCTTCTTGATGAGCCTACAAACTATCTTGATATGCAGTCTATTGGGGCACTGGAAGATTTCCTAAAAGTTTATGAAGGAACTGTACTTTTTGTATCTCATGATAGAGCTTTTATAAATTCTGTAGCAGATAGACTGTTTATACTTGAAAATGAAAAAATAACGGAATTTGAAGGAAATTTGGAACAATTTGAAAAAAGTAAAAACGTACCAAAAAATCAAGAAAATATATATATAGAAAAATCAATTTTGCAGATGAAGCTTACTGAAATTGTTTCTAGAATGTCCTTAAAAGATTGTGATAAAGAAGCATTGGATAAAGAATATCAATGTATTGCGAAGCAATTAAATAAGATGTAAGGTTGATGGGGAGTATTAGAGAAGGTAGTCATCGGATAAGGGATAGAGGAATATATTGACATAAGTTTTATACTGCTGTATCATGATTTTAATAATATATGTAATATGTTACTTTCATTTCATATTAGTATTATAGAGGGTGGATATTATGAATTTTAATGCCTTATACAATCCTTTTAGTTCAGCAAGAAGCACAGCCTATGGGAGAAGAGGAATGGTGGCTACATCTCAACCTTTTGCAGCAGAAGCTGGATTTGAAATTCTAAAAAAGGGTGGCAATGCAGTAGATGCTGCTATTGCAACAGCTGCCTGCTTGACTGTATGTGAGCCAACATCAAATGGAATTGGTGGTGATGCTTTTGCTACAGTATGGTTTAATGGTAAATTGCATGGATTAAATTCAAGTGGACCATCGCCAAAAGGAATTTCTATACCGATTTTGAAAAAAGCAGGATATAATCAAATACCACAGTTTGGATGGGAACCTGTTAATGTTCCAGGGATTCCTGCAGCATGGGCATCACTTTCAGAAAAATTTGGAAAACTGCCTTTTGAAAAGCTATTAGAGCCTGCTGTAAGGTATGCAGAGGAAGGTTTCCCTGTAACCCCAACAGTAGGAAAATTTTGGAGAATGGCTTATGAGTTATACAAAAGAAACTTAACTGATGAAAAATTTAAATACTGGTTTGATACTTTTGCACCAGAGGGAAGGGCTCCAAGAATAGGGGAAATGTTTACCTTAAAGGATCATGCAAAAACATTAAAAATTATAGCTGAGACTAAAAGTGAAGCATTTTATAGAGGAGAACTGGCTGAAAAAATAGATGATTTTTCAAAGAAAACTGGTGGATATATAAGAAAAGAGGATTTAGAAAAATACCATGCTGAATGGGTAAAACCTATAAGTATTAATTACAGAGGTTATGATGTGTGTGAGATTCCTCCAAATGGACAGGGTATCACCGCACTCATAGCTCTTAATATATTAAAGGGTTTTGAATTCAATGAAAAAAATTCTGTAGATACTTATCACAAGCAAATGGAAGCAGTGAAATTGGCTTTTGAAGATACTTTAAGGTATGTAACAGATAGAAATAAAATGACAATTAAAATAGAGGACTTGCTGTCTGATGCTTATGCTGATGAAAAAAGGAAGAGAATAAAAGAAACTGCTTTTAAGCCTGAATTTAGTAAAAATCCGAAAGGTGGAACTGTTTATCTTGCTACTGCTGATGGATATGGGAATATGGTATCATACATACAGAGTAATTATATGGACTTTGGTTCAGGGTTAGTGGTACCTGGAACAGGTATTGCTCTGCATAACAGAGGGAAAAATTTTTCTTTTGATTCAAATCATGCCAATGCACTGGAACCTGAAAAAAAGCCATATCACACAATAATTCCTGGATTTTTAATGAAAAATGGCAAAGCTGTAGGACCTTTTGGAATTATGGGAGCCTTTATGCAGCCTCAAGCCCATGTACAAGTATTGATGAACTGTATTGATTTTAATTTAAATCCACAAGCAGCACTGGATGCTCCAAGGTGGATGTGGAATGAGGAAAAAAATATTAGTATTGAGCATGCTTTCCCTCAGTATTTGGCAAAAGCTTTGTACGATAAAGGGCATAAAATAAGTTATGCTATTGATGAGACTGATTTTGGAAGAGGTCAGATAATTTGGAGAGATGAAAATGGAGTTTTATCAGGAGGAACTGATTGGAGGACTGATGGAACTATATATTCATGGTAAAATTATATTTATTATATTAATAAGATATGCTATAATTTTAAAGAGTTGGTATTTCATAAGGAAACCAAACTCTAATCTATGTTTAACCCTTTATCAATTTATAGAAGTTTTCCGACTTATATCCATAAAGGAATAAGAATGGAGGTTACTATTATGAAAGAAATAACATTAGTAAAGAGAAAATTTTCTACAGCACAGATTACTGTAATTGGAGCTTTATTTGGAATTACAATTGTGCTTGGTGTAACAGGCTTAGGATTTATTCCTATACCACCTTTTAAAACAACTATTATGCATATCCCAGTAATTATTGGAGGGATAGTCGAGGGTCCTGTAGTTGGTGCTATGATTGGGCTTTTTTTTGGTGTTTTTAGTATTTTTCAAGCAATTAATACTCCTTCACCAGTTTCGTTTATATTTATGAACCCGATTATAGCGGTGCTTCCGAGGATGATGATTGGAATTACTGCATATTACGGATATAGATTAATTAGGACAAGATCTAGAAGCATGAATATTGCTATAGGTGCAGTAATTGGCTCCTTCACTAATACCTTAGGTGTCTTAGGACTTATTTACATAATATATATAGATGCTTATATGAAGGCTCTTCATGTAAGTTATAGTATTGCAGTAAAAAGTCTTTTAGTCCTGGCATTAAATGGGTTAATTTCAGCAGGCGCAGCAGTTGCTATTACTATTCCTGTTGTGATTGCAGTAGGTTATCTAAGAAAATAAATTTTACAGTTAACGATGTAAGTGAGGGAGTATTCTATACTAATCGGTATATAGGGGGATTTTTCATAGAATTAAATTGACTGAACTAAAAAACGAACAATTTTGAAGAACACCGTATTATTCAAAATTGGCATGCTCTCCTTGAGTCAGGCAGATTAAAAAATTAAAAATCTGTTACTGGAAAGGAGGGCATTTTTATTTGATTTTAACAAGCATATAAAAATTAAATTCTTTGGCATTAACTCCTCTAATATAATTATTATTTTATCGTATAATTCATAATTTTATTCAACAGTATTGTAAAAGCAATAGTGTAGTAATATGAAGTGAAAATCTTTATAATTAAAGTAAAATGTAGGAAAACTAATTTTGAAAATTCCTAAATATTATTTTTATAGAAAAGGAGTAGAATTTTATATGGTACAGACAAAAAGAAGAGATGAAATATTAAAAGAAGATAAATGGAAGGTAGAGAAAATATATAAAGATATAGAAAGCTGGAAAAAGGATTTTGAAAAGTTAAAATCCATGGCACCAAAATTAAGTGAATACGCTGGTAAATTATTTGAAGGCAAGAAGCTTTTAGGATATTTTAAGCTGGATGAAGAAGTTTCAAGATTGGCAGGAAAACTAGCTATTTTTGCACACATGAAAAATGATGAAGATACTGCTAATCCTACTTTTCAAGTTTTAAGAGATAAAATATATGCATATAGTGCTGAAATAAAAAGCATGGAAGCATTTTTTATTCCTGAAATATTGAGTTTGCCAGAAGGAACTATAGATAAATTTATGAAGGCTGTTCCCGAATTAAATATGTATAAGTTTTTACTAGAAAGAATTTTGAAAAAGAAACCTCATATTTTAAGTGTGGAACAGGAGGAACTTATAGCTTCAGTGTCAGATTGCTTAAATGCCCCAGAGAAAGTGTACAGTATGTTATCTAATGCAGATATGACTTTCCCAAAAATAAAGGATGAGAGGGGAAAAAGAGTTGAACTTACTGATGTAAATTATTCAGGTTTTATAAGGTCTAAAAAGAGATCTGTTAGAAAAGAAGCCTTTAAATCACTATTTAACACTTATAAAAAGTATAAAAATACTTTAGCTGCATCACTTACCTCAAATATTAAAAATTTTATTTTTATATCAAAAACTAGAAAGTATAAAAGTTCAATGGAATGTTCACTAAAACCTAATGATATTCCTTTAGATGTTTATAATAATACGATTGATACTGTAAATAATAATTTAAAGTATCTGCACAGATATGTAAGCATTAAAAAGAAACTTTTAGGACTTCATGAAATGCATATGTACGATTTGTATGTTCCACTAATAGATACTGTAGAAGAACATATAGAATTTGATGAAGCAGTAAAAATAGTAAAAGAAGGATTAAAGCCTTTGGGAAAAGAGTATTTAGATATATTTGATGAAGGAATAAAAAATGGATGGGTAGATATATATCCAAACAAAGGCAAAAGAGGAGGAGCTTATTCCACAGGGGATTATGATACTATGCCTTATGTACTTTTAAATTATAACTATAAGCTTACAGATGTTTCTACTTTAGCGCATGAAATGGGTCATTCCATACATTCTTATTATTCGAGAAAAGATCAACCTTATATATATTCAGATTATTCTCTTTTTTGTGCAGAAGTGGCTTCAACTACTAATGAAAGCTTATTAATACATTATTTAATTGACAATGAGACGGATAAAAAAAGAAAACTTTATCTCATAAACCAAGAATTAGAGCAAATTAGGACTACTGTATTTAGACAGGTCATGTTTGCCGAATTTGAAAAAGTAACTCATGAAAAAATAGAAAATGAAACACCACTTACAGGAGAAGATTTATGTAAAATTTGGCGAGAATTAAATGTAAAATATTTTGGAGAGAATATGGTTGTGGATGAAGAAATAGATATGGAGTGGTCGAGAATTCCTCATTTTTATTGGGACTTTTATGTATATCAGTATGCTACAGGCTATGCAGCAGCACATTCTTTTGCCAATGCAATACTAGAGAATGGAGAAAAAGCTGTAGAATCTTATAAGGAATTTTTGAAAAGTGGGTCCAGTGATTATCCAATAAATGTATTGAAAAAAGCAGGAGTGGATATGACTTCACCTAAGCCGTTAGAGGATACTATAAAGAGATTTGATGAATTATTAGATATGTTAGAAACTGTGTAAAGTAAAAAGAGGCGGATGATATGTAAAGAAAAAGTACAAATAAATGAGAAAATACCTAGATGCGGTTTATATATACCTATTTTCATAACTAAATTTATTATATTCTACGATTATTTTTTAAGGAGAGACTCTTTAAATATTGAGAGCCTCTCCTTAAAAATAATTTTATTGCTTTAAATCTATACGATTTCTTTACTATTAGAATTAGTTTCCTTAGTATTGCAGCAACTTCCTTTTTTATTGATACCCATCATCATGGGTATCATAAAGATCATCATTATTGGACATAAAAAAGGTGTTACTCTTCCAATTACACTACCAGCGCTAGGGTTTAGTTTCGTTATAATTGGTAATAATCCTATGATAATTATAGGTAATCCACAGCAGATAGCCATATGCAGCGTATGCTTTAATGAACTATGATTATGAGTTCCTTGTTTTTCTTTCTTATTTCCATGACAATTCATAGTATATCCCTCCAAAGTAATTTTAATAATTTTTATCGTAATTGAATTATACAGTGTACATATAAAGAAGTTATGAAGAAATTCAGAAGTTATAAAAATTAATTATTGAAGGATTTTCTTACATAGCAGTGCTAACTAGACTTTCAGTTGGAACTTTGTTTAGATCATTGGTAACAGTCCTCACAGTATGAAGTGAAAACTTGAATCAGATGGAGTTTAGAACTCAACATGATTTTTAGTTAAACGAATCCAGTGACGTAGTTACTCTTTACCTCCGATTTGAAAAAGAGGGGAGTATTACAGCGGGTAGTCATTTGATAAATACATTTAATAGATATAATATTACATAATAGTTGTGTAGAAGTTATGAAGATGTATATTTTGATTTTAAATGAGGAGGAGATATTAAAGAAAAAGATAAGGAAAAAGCCTTAGTGAGTGGGGCGATTACTTTAAAACAAAGTTTTCTTTATTATATTTATAAAAGAAAATATAGATAAATGTCATGTTTATTATTTTATTTTTTGTGATTAACGTAAAATGTGTATTTGATTTATAATAATTTGAGAAATAGTTATATAATTAAGATGCAATAAAGTAAATTTATAAACTCAATAAGATAGGAGAATATAATATTTGAATAATTGAATATAGTAGGCGGAGGAAAACATATGAAGAAGAATTCATCACAAAAAGAATTTAAAAAATTAAAAAGTCAAATTAATAATATTGAAGAGATTGTATATTATTCAAAACCAGGAGCACTTATAGAACATGAAAGTTCCATAAGAAAAAAGCTTGTTAAACTTAAGGAAATGAAAAATGAAGGATTAAAGGACTTTGAAGATGTATATGAAAGCTATGAAGAATTACTGAAAAATGTATCAAAGAGAATACTTGACAGTTACAATAAGAAGAACAATACACACTTTGATTTTTATGAAATTATAAAAGAAAATTACAATGCTTTTTTGAATTCAGGCATAATGACAGTACTTACTAAAAATCATATACCTAAGTTAATTGCTGAAGAGTTTGAAAAAACATTTCCCGATAATCCTAAGGATGAATATATTGAGACTAGACACATGAAGAGAAAATTCTATATTCATCTAGGGGACACGAATACAGGTAAAACTTATAATGCTGTAGAACGCCTCAAAACAGCGAAGAAAGGGATATATTTATCACCACTTAGAATTCTTGCTTTGGAAAATTTCGAAAAGTTAAATAAGGAAGGTATAATTTGTGATTTATTAACTGGTGAAGAAGAAGTATTAAAGATAGGCTCAACTCATATCTCCTGTACAATAGAAAAGCTTAATTTAAAGGAGCACTATGATATAGCTGTGATTGATGAAATTCAAATGATTAGTGATAAACAAAGGGGAATGGCATGGAGCAGGGCTTTATTAGGGTTAAAATGTGATGAAATTCATATATGTGGAGCTCTTAATGCTAAAGACATAATAAAAACAATTATAAATGATTGTGAAGATGAGTATGAGATAAAAGAATATAAAAGAAGTATTCCTCTAGAAGTTGAAAATAAGAAATTTAATTATGATGACATCAAGGAAGGTGACGCTGTTGTAGTTTTTTCTAAAAAAAGAGTGCTGGAGATAGCACAGAGATATTCAAGTAAAGGCATTAAAGCCAGTATAATATATGGAGATTTACCTCCAGAAGTTAGAAAAATGCAGTATGAACAATTTACAAATAAGGAGACAAAAGTGCTAGTTACAACTGATGCAATAGGTATGGGAGTCAATTTACCTATTAGAAGAATTATTTTTATAAATATAAAAAAGTTTGATGGCGAAGAAGTACGGGAACTTACATCACAAGAAGTAAAACAGGTAAGTGGACGTGCGGGACGAATAGGTATTTATGATATAGGTTATGTAGCTAGTGCTGGAGATACTCAAAATTTTATTAAATCCAAATTAGAAGCTGGAGATGAAAAAATAAAAAGAGCAGTTATTGGACCATCAGATGCAATATTAAAGATTAAAAGTTTGCCTTTAAATGAAAAATTAGCTTTGTGGGGGACTAGAGAAGAAAAACTAGATTATTATACAAAGATGGACATCAGCGAATATATATTGATTTTAGATAAGATAAAGAAATATAAGCTAAAAGAAGAAGATCAGTGGAATTTATTGAAGGTTCCCTTTGATGTTTCAAGAGAAGATTTAATGAATGAGTTTTTGGAATACGTAGATGAATTATTTATAAATAAACAAGATAGTTTATTTAAACCACAATGTTTTGTGGGTAATTTAGATGACTTGGAAATATATTATCAAAAGATAAATATGTATTATTCATTTTCTAAAATATTTAATTTGAAATTTGATGTTGACTGGGTTTACAGTGAAAGAATAAAAGTGAGTGAGGAAATAAATGAAATATTAGTTAGAATATGATTTCAGCGAAAATGCTTAGGCATACAATAGAATTTTACAGAAACTTATTTAGATAAAATCAAGATATTATAAATACTTGATCTATTTTAACAACTGCAATTCGTAATCTGAAATTAAATAAAAAATATTACATTTTTTATAAAAGGTACATTATGAATTGCAGTTTAACAAGTCATGAACTCTTTTAAAGGCAGCAAGTAACATAAATTGAGGATGACGATATTGGGATTTTTAATATGCATATAAATTTAAAAGTATAAAACTATAATTTTCCTATAAATATAGTTTATAAATGTGTGACAAACAATAATTAATAATGATTAGACCAATAGTATTTTAAATGTTAGAATGATTCAGTAAATGTGAATAAATAGTATAGAGTTGTCTACAAAGTTACATGATATAAAAAGATTACTCAACAGCTGTTAATTTTTTTAAACTGTAAAAGTTAAAAATATTATAAATCCATTTTTAAACAAAATTGTCAATTGTTTAACACGTAAATAAAAGTGTCTACGAAGGAGGTTTACATTGAGTATTAATGTAAATATTATTTCTGGATTTTTAGGAGCTGGAAAGACTACATTTCTAAAAAAAATCCTTCCTAATATGAAAGGTAAAATTGCTTTAATTGAGAATGAATTTGGTGATATTGGCATTGATGGAGACTTAATTAATGACAAACTACCTATTAAAGAAATTTATGCTGGTTGTATTTGTTGTAGTTTAGTAAAAAATTTTAAAGATAGCATAGAGGAATTAGCGTTAGAATATAAACCTGAACATATATTTATAGAACCATCTGGTGTAGGAAATTTATCAGATATCATAAGGGTTTGCAGCAAAATTTCTGAAAATTCAAATTGCAATATAAAAATAAATCATCTTATAACTATTGTAGATGTAAGTGCATTTGATGATTATTTAGAGAATTTTGGTGGATTTTATTTAGATCAAATTCAAAATGCTAATATTATCTTTTTAAGCCATATAGATAGTATAGATGACGAAAAAGTGGAAGAAGTAATCTCAAAAATAAAATTAAATAATGAAAAAGCATATATCCTTAAGGATGATTGGTATTCTTATGATGGTGAAAAAATAATTGAAATATTAGATACAATTGGAGATTTTGAAATTAATTTAAAAGAAGAAGCTGTATCAACACCTGCAGATAAAGTGTTCAGTACTTTATCTATAGACAAGCCCAGAACTTTTCTAGAGAAGGATATAGATAAAATCTTAGCTTCTCTAAAGAGCAAGAAATATGGTTATATTTTGAGGGCTAAAGGAATTTTAGAGCTTGATACAAAAAGATTTATTTATTTTGATTTCACTCCACATCATTTTCAGTGGAACTATGTGGAAGAATTTAAAGAGGCTAAAGTGGCCTTTATTGGAAATCAACTAAAAAAACAAAAAATATTACAATGTTTTACAAGTAGGCATGTATCTAGGGTTTTAAGTAGATATCCAAAATTTTAAACAGATATATTTAATCTATAATTTTTATCCGAATAAGTAAATTCTATCTGAACTTAAGAATCACTTGATATAAAATGCTAAGTTTTGGTCATTTACTAACTTAATAAGGAGGGATTAACATGAGTAAAATTATTGACTTTAATTGTACGTATGATAATTCTGTAGGGATTAACGAAGAGGTTACAGAAAAAACGGGATTACATTTTCCAGAAGCCTATAAGCACTGGGACAGCATGGCTACATTGGCAGAAGAATTAAAGAAATATGATAATGCAAATTTTTGTGGATTGCCATTCTGTCATACCGTTGAGGGAGAAGCTATGGGCGGAATAATTAATCTTGGAAATGAAAAAACAGGTCCAAGGGCAAAAGATTATATTTGCACAAAAGCAGAAGAGATATTAAATCTACCTGAAATCGATTACTCGAAAGGCCGTATATCAGAGGTTCTAAAAGCTTGTAAATATTTGAGAGGCAAAGGAGAAAATGTTCTTTTATATATTTCAGGACCATTTACAATTATGAATGTTTTAATTGATCCGCGTCATGTTTTTAAGCTATTTAGAAAAGAACCAGATACTATGAAGGCTATTTTCGATAAATTCCAAAAGGAAATATTACGCTTTGTTGAAGAAGCTAAAAAAGCAGGAGTTAACATGATTAGTTATGCTGATTCTTCTGGTGGATTAAATATTTTAGGACCTAAATATGCTGAGCAGACTGTAGAAATGTTTACTTATCCGTTATTAAAAAATATTGAAAAAATGATTGATGATGAAATGATAGTAATGCTTTGTCCTAAGACTACTTTTGCATTATTAGGGACAGATAAAGCTGTGTGGAAGGATATTAATTTAGGAGGATCTATAAAATATTCTGAAGCTTGTGAAAAAGTTATGGGACAAGCAAAATTTGTTGGACAAATGTGTATTAAAAATAAAGATTTTGAATTAAAAGATGGAACAATCAAAACAATTGCTTTGCTTTAATTATTAATATAAATAAATTTAAAAGTGTGGAGGATAAAACGCATGCACAAGAATGATAAAATGACGCCAAATGAAAGATTAGCTGCATTTATGACAGGAAAACCTATGGACAGAATTTTAGCTATGCCAGTTGCTTGTTCTATGTCTGGATTAGCGCTTGGAATGACTCATAAGGAAAAAAGAAGTAGTGCCTTAAATGAAGCAAGAGCACAGATTGCCTGCTATGAAAGATTTGGCAATGATTTAACTATTGTTGAATATGGACTACATGGTGTAGGTGCAGCTTTAGGTAGTCAGATGAGTGATCCAGAAGATTCAGTGCCAGCAATTATGAAATATGTTTTAGAGGATTTGAATGATGTTGATAAGCTAGATATGTCAAAATTAGAACTAAAAAATGATAAAGCATTCCAATTACATTTAGAAGCTGCACGTATCATAATGGAGAAAATAGGAAATGAAGTTCCAACTGGAGTATTAATATCTGGACCTTTTACTGCTGCTGCAAGTATTTACAAAACAGAAAACTTGCTCAGAGCAACTAGAAAAAATCCTGAAAAGCTTCATCAACTAATTAAATTCTGTAATGATGCATTAAAAATGATTTGCAGAGAGTTTATAAAAGCAGGTGTTCTTATTTTATTATGTGATCCTATTGCATCAGGAACTATTCTTAATAAGAAGCAATATTTAGAGTTTGTTTTACCATATACACAAGAATTAATGAAAGAGATTCATGAGGCAAAGGGAATGGTTTGTTATCATATTTGTGGAGATACAACATCAATTGTAGGAGAAATGGTTAAATCAGGCTGCGATATGATGAGTATAGATAATAGAGTAGATTTAGCATATACAAAACAAGTAGTAGGAGACAAAGTACCTATACTTGGTAATGTAGACCCAGTGGAAGTATTGATTCTAGGAAACACCAATGATGTAGACTCAGCAGTAAAAAATTGTATGCAAAAGGCTTATGACAGTCCTTGTGGATATATTTTGGCATCAGGATGCGATCTTTCAGGTGCAGTTCCATTAGAAAATATTGATCAGTTTATGGCTTCAGCTAGAAAATATGGAAAGTGGCCACTAGATCCAAAAAATTTCTCTTAGAATATAAATTTATAAAAAATGGAGGGAAAACAATGACAGTATCAAAAGAAGAATTATTAAAAAGATTATCTGATGGTGTATTTGAAATGGAAGAGGAAGATACGATTGAAGCATCCAATGAATATGTAGAAGCAGGATATGATATACTTGATGGTATTATGGAAGGTCTTGTAGATGGTATGAATCGTGCAAGCAAATTGTATGAGGAAGAAGAATATTTTGTTACGGATTTATTATTATGCTCAGATGCAATGTATGAAGGTTTAGCAATTTTAAGACCTCATCTTCCAGCTGATGAAGCAGATAGAGAAAAACCAAAGGGAGTAATTGGAGTTGTAGAGGGAGATACTCACGATATAGGAAAAAATTTAGTAAAAATCATGTTAGAAACAGCTGGATTTGAGATGATTGATTTGGGTAGAGATGTTCCTCTTCAGAGTTTTGTAGATAAAGCTAAAGAAGTTAACGCTTCATTTGTTTGTATGTCAACCTTGATGACAACAACAATGGGTGGAATGAAAACTGTTATAGAGCTACTAAAAGAAGCTGGAATAAGAGAAAATCTTAAAGTTGTTATAGGAGGCGGCCCTATTTCAAAGAAGTTTTCTGATTTGATTGGTGCGGATGGATATTCTGCTAATGCAATTGAAGCAGTTAAACTAGTAAAAGGATTACTTAATATAGCATAGAAAGAAGTGAGGGATATGTTGTCACCAAAAGAACGTTTAAATAAGGCTTTTAATGGAGAAAAGGTTGATAGACCACCATGTATTTGTCCTGGAGGCATGATGAATATGGTCACAACAGAGTTAATAGAAGAAGCTCAAATAAAGTTTCCTGAAGCACATATGAGTGCAGAAATGATGGCTGGTTTAGCAGAAGCTGTGTATGAAAGAGGTTGTTTTGAGAATTATGGAGTTCCATTTTGTATGACCATTGAGGCAGAAAATTTTGGAGCAAAGGTTGACATGGGAACAAAGATTTATGAACCTCATGTTGTAGAATATGCAATTGATTCTGTTAAGGAATGGAAGAAGATTTCTCAAATTAATTTTACAGAAGGAAGAGCAAAGGTAGTTATTGAGGCAATTAAATTATTGAAATCAAAAGGTACTGATGTTCCTATCATAGGTAATTTAACTGGACCTATTAGTACAGCAAGTTCTATAATGGAACCTTCTACCTTTTATAAAGAGTTAAAAAAGAGCAATAAGGAAGCACATGAATTTCTTAATTTTGTTACAGATGAATTAATTACATTTGCAAAAAAACAAATAGAAGCAGGTGCGGATATAATAGCTATTTCTGATCCTAGTGGTACAGGTGAAATTTTAGGGCCAAAGTTATTTGAAGAATTTGCTGTTAAATATATTAATAAAATTATTGAAAGTGTACAAAAACAGAATAAAAGTACAATTGTGCACATATGTGGACAAATGAAGAGGGTATATTCAGAAGTAAATAAGGTAAAAAGTAATGCTTTAAGTTTTGATTCTATAGTCAACATGAGTGATGCTAGAAAAAATTTAAAAGATAGAGTGTTAATGGGCAATGTAAGTACTTATGCAATTGAGTTTGGTGAACCAAAGAAAATTGCAGAACTAACTGAAAAGTGTGTAAAGGATGGGTCAAATATTATATCTCCAGCTTGTGGACTTGGAATGAAATCCCCTTTAAAAAATGTAAAAGCAATGTTAGAATATTTATCAAAAGGGGATGGAGATACTAATGCCTAAGATTTCTATTAAGACACAGAATAAAAGCTTTGAATATACACCTGATAAAAATTTGCTGGAAATTTTACTTGAAAATGATGTTTTTGTAGATAATCCATGTAATGGAAAAGGGTTATGTGGAAAATGTAAAATCAAACTTTTAGAAGGAAATTTACCTGATATCGGAGAAACAGAAGAGAAACTTTTAAAAAAGGAAGAAATTGATTCAGGTATAAGACTTTCTTGCTTTGTAGTACCACAAGAGGATATTGTAATTGAAATTTTACAAAAAGAAGGAAAACATGACATACTTACAACAGGTTATACACCGGACTTTGAGTTTGATCCTTTAATTCATAAAGAGGTTTTTGAAATAGAAAAACCTACATTAGAAAATCAAGGTTCTTTTGAAGAGCTTATATGTAAAACCTTTGATGTTGAAAAATTTGATTGGAGATTACTTCAGCAGCATGAATTTATAACTGGAAAAGTTACAGGAGTTTTTAATGGAAGAGAATTAATTGCAATTGAGTGTGGTGATACTACAGACATTCTCTATGGAGTTGCAGTTGATATTGGAACTACAACTGTTGTAACAGCATTAATTGACATGAAGACAGGTAAAGAATTGGCTGCAGCTTCAATGATTAATGCTCAAAAGAACTTTGGATTGGATGTTTTAACTAGAATAACCTATGAAGTGGAGCATCCTGAAGATGGAAAAGAAAAACTGCAATATGCAATTGTAAATTCTATTAATGAGATGATTGGAGATATATGCAATAAATCAAAAGTGGATAGAAAAAACATTTATGAGATTTCTATTGCAGCAAACTGTACAATGATGCATCTTCTGTTAGGGATTGATGCTACATCTATAGGAATGTCTCCGTATTCACCAATATTTACAAAGTCAAAAAATATATTGGCAAAAGACATTGGATTAAAGGCAGCACCAGGTGCTAGACTATATTGTCTTCCATCAGTTTCAGCTTATATAGGTGCAGATATTGTAGCAGGAGCATATGTTTGTCAGCTGCATAAAGCTAAGGAAAATGTTCTATTTATAGATATTGGAACTAATGGAGAAATTGTTTTATCCAATCATGGAAAGCTGTTATCATGTTCTTGCGCAGCAGGCCCAGCTTTAGAAGGAATGAATATTAGTTCTGGCATGAGAGCGGCAGAAGGCGCAATTGAGGATGTAAGAATTACTGAAAGTGGAGTTGAAGTTCAGGTTATCGGAGATAAAAAGCCAATAGGAATATGCGGAAGTGGCATATTAGCTGTTGTAAAAGAGCTGCTTCGTACAGAACTTGTAAAAAAGGATGGAGCATTTATAAAGAAAGAAAAGTTAGAGGAATCAGATTATCGATATGATATGATTCAATTGGATGGCAGAAAACGACAATTTATTTTAGAAAGCAGTCCAGACCAAATACTAATTACACAAGGAGATATTCGTCAAGTGCAATTAGCAAAAGGAGCTATTCTTTCAGGTTTTTATGCTTTATTAAAAAAGGCTAATATTGATATGGATAATCTTGATAAAGTTGTTGTAGCAGGACAATTTGGAGCTCACTTATCAGCTGATAGTTTAGTAGGAATAGGAATTTTACCAGAAAAGGTTGAAGATAAGCTAGTATATGTAGGAAACTCATCTAAGACAGGTGCATATATGGCTCTTATGTCTGGTAAGGTAAAAGAAGAAATTGAACAATTAGCTCATCAAATAGATTATATGGAATTAGGTGCATCTGAAGGTTATGAAAAACTTTTTGCCGCATGCCTTATATTCCCTGGTTAAATGTAAATATAAGTTCTCTCAAACTAAAAATTTGGGAGAACTATTTTATTTTATGTTAATATGATAACCCCTTTAATTATTGGTTGGGTTAATTTTGAAAATAAAAATTCTATAATTTTATTGTATTATGTGAGAAAAATATCTTTTGGGAATATATCCCTTTCTAATTCCTTCTGTTACAAGCAAGTAGGTTGCTGTAGTATCAAACCTGGCATCATGAAAGTTTCCAGTACCGTTAAAGTATTTTTTACTTACAGCAGTTATGTATGGATTTTCTATATGAAGAAATCGTACAACCTCTTCAAGTCTAGGAGCCTTACATTTATTATATCTGTTTTTAAGATTACATATATTTTTATAGTAATTCATAGTGCAAAAAGTATGCTTTATGTTTAATATTTCATTGCAATTTTTAAATTCAGAAGATAGAAATTTAATATCAAAGTTTACATTATGGCCTATTAAGATATCTGCATTTTGAAAGTCATTTAAAAATTCATCTAAATGATCTTTAAAGTTCATACCGCTGCTTAGCTTGTACAAGTCTTCCACAGAAAAACCGTGTACTTTTTCTGCACTAGGCTCTATATAATCCACAGCAAAGAAAATATTTTTACCTATGGTTTTGGTTGGCTTTTCACTGGTGTCAACAAGAATGTAGCTTAGTTGGCATATGTTTCCAGGCTTTAAACCAGTTGTTTCTGTGTCAAAAAATATCATGTTCATTCAAAGACGTCCTCCTAAATTTAAGCTATATCCATTATAACATTGTAGAAAGCTATATTTGCGCAATTAATAAAATTAATGGTAAAATTATTATAGGGCAAAAGAAAATAATGCATATGGAGGGGTACTATGAGAAAAAAACATAATAGAAGAGCTTCTATTGCAATAAGAATATTGTTAATGTTAGTGGGAGCGTGCTTGGATGCAGTAGGATTGAAATTCTTTTTGATACCAAATGATGTTATTGATGGAGGAATAAGTGGTATATCCATTATGGTAAGTCACTTTACATCAATACCTCTTGGAGTATTTATACTATTATTTAATATTCCTTTTATCATTATAGGATACAAAAATATTGGCAAAGATTTTACAATTGCCACATTTTTTTCAGTAATTTCACTTTCAGTTATGACATCAGTATTTAATCCTAAAATAGGGGTAACAAATGACCCACTTCTTGCAGCTATATTTGGGGGTATAATACTTGGAATAGGTGTAGGACTTATGATAAGAAGCGGAGGGTCATCGGATGGAACGGAAATTGTAGCTATATTTTTAGATAAAAAAAGTGGTTTTTCTGTTGGTGAAATAGTAATGTGTTTTAATGTATTTATACTTGGGAGTGCAGGTTTTGCATTTGGATGGGACAGAGCAATGTACTCATTAGTAGCTTATTTTATAGCATCTAAAGCTATAGATGTAACTTCTCAAGGAATTGATGAGTCAAGGTCAGTTATGATAATTTCAGACGAACATGAAGAAATAAAAGATAGGATTTTAAAAGAGTCAGGACGAGGAATAACTCTTATAAAAGGAGAAGGGGGCTATTCTAATCTCCCTACTAATGTGATTTTTGTAATAGTGTCACGACTTGAGATATCACGCTTGAAGTCCATAGTAAATGACATAGATGATGATGCCCTTATAGTAATGCAAAGTGTGGAGGTTTCAGGCAAGAATTTTCAAAAATAAGTACCAATTTGTTTTAAGTATGTAGTTTCACATAGTTAAAACAAATTTATAAAGATTAGAGGGATTGGCTAATACATTTGACCGATCCCTTTTTGTGATTAAAATTATTTAATACAATCTAGTGCTTGTGAAATATCAGAAATTAAATCTTCCTTGTCTTCAATGCCGTAGCTTATATGGATTAACTCTGCAGGAACACCATGTGTATGAGCAGTATTTGCAAATTTCTCGATATCTAGTACGGTAAGAGCAGGATTAGCAATGGTTTCACCAATGCCTGGTCTGTAGCCTGCCTGTACACATTTTGTATTCATTCTATAATTAGTCATTTTATTACATCTTTTCTTGAAGATAATAATATAAATATTATAATTTTAATATTCAATCACTTCAAATGAAAATTGGTATAAGAGCTTTCAAAAGTAAATATAGAGTTTTTAAATGAAAAATAAACTTATACTTCGAATATTTTTACAATCACAAGTACGGCTAAATATTTTGATAAGTCTAAACAGAATAAATAGAAAATTTAAGAAAACCTAAGGCTTTTTCAAAACTCGTACCTCAGATAATTCAAAAGGCCTAAATTTTTCTACAAATTTTCTGTCAAGACTTATATACAAAATATTTAAATGTACTTGTTTATTGTGAAATATTTCTATGCATAAGTTTATTTTCAAGTTAAAAACTCCATAGGAAAAACAACTTAATGCTTATTTGTACTCTGTATGGGTAGAAGGTTCATTTTTTCCATAAGGGCTGTTTTTTATGGCTTTATTTTTTACATTTTTAGTATAATTTTTAGATGTAGGAGATTGTGTATTACTGTAATTTTTACTAGAAGAATTTTTCTTACTCATAATATTACCTCCATCATATAATAAGTTTGTGGTCAGCTAAGTGATTCTCATAAACTTGTTTATCTTTACATTTTAGTATAGATAATAAAGTATTTGTGCTATTTGTTATGAGATAATTTTGATCTTTTTGTATATTTTTTGCCATTTGAATGAGAACCTATCTTTTTACCGCGTTCAATACCTATTTCAGATCCTGCTTCAGAGTGCATTTTTCTCATCTCAGCATTAGACTTAGGCCTATCTTTCATCCTATTTTTATTGTTATCCATACAAGTCCCTCCTATAAATGATAAGCTTAAATATATAAAAAATAAAAAAGTAAATACTATAAACAGAGTTCTTGGCATCAGATGGAGTTTTGACTCCACCTGATGCTTAGAAATCGTTATCCAGGGACGTAACTGCTCTTTACTCACGCTTGAAGAAGTGGGAGTATTAGAGCAGGTAGTCATCGGATAAAGCTTATTGCTTTCTCTATAGTATTTACTTAAATTAAGTATTTTATCAATATTAAAATTTTAAACTCATACAGATTATTTACTCAACTTTCGCAGTTTAAAAATATTGTGAAGCAAAGCTTTTGAGAGGACAGAGGACAATTGACAGATGACAGTGAAGGATGATTTTTCTCCGCTCCGCTGCGAAAAATCTTCAACTTAAAAGAAATTTATGTCCTTTTGTTTTTCATGAATACTCTTTTAGTAAGTAATTATCTGAAAATCATAGATTTTAGTTACCTACTTAAGCTTTTTTGCATTAGCAAAACAAGCTTAAAAAAATAAATTAGTTTTCTGACATAAGGAAGAAAACTTACCTTAACTGTCCTATGTCCTCTGTCAATTGTCCTCTAAAAAATGTTTCGCAATTTTTTTATATTAAGCCCAAACTTTATATGTGCGAAAATTGAGTTATTTATTATTTTTCCTACCATAAGGGCATATATACACACACATGCCGCAGACAGGTACTTGTTTATTATGCTCCATTTCACTAAAATAACTGTCACATTTTTTTACATCGAATCTTTTTTCACGATCTTCACCTTCTATATAATTTTTACCATAGAATGCTTTCTGCGGACATATTTTCACGCAGGCCATACATTCACCGCACTTTTGTTCTATTTCTTTACCTGTAGGGTTTAATGGTAAATCAGTTAATATACTTACCCATCTTACTCTTGGGCCATGTTTTGGGGTAATCAGTAAACAACTTTTACCTATCCATCCAAGTCCTGCTAGTCTTGCTGCAAGTTTATGTGAAAAGGCTGCATTTATATAATCACTATTTACTCTTTCTGCTGCAGATATAGGCAAAGCTTTATAACCTTTTCTTATTATATAGGAACTTATTATAGATGCTATATTATCTAATCTGGCATTTATAGTCTTATAACAATTTTCATATTCCAATTTAGTAATATTGTTGGAGTCATCGTTTAAATGATCTACAATAGTAGATGGAAATACAATACCTAATGAAATAGCTCTTGGATAACTTTTTACAAGAGATCCCCCATATTTTACAAGTTCATTTTCATATTTACTTATATCTGCAACTCCATAATAATCTATCATAAAATTATTCAATATTTTTTGTATATTATATTCCAACATAAGTATGTCCTCCTTTATAATATGGTATTTTTAGCCTATTATTTATTCCTTAATAATATCATAATTTTTATGGTAAAATGTAAAATTCATAAAATTAAATTTATAATTGCAGAACTATTTTGCTAAATTATTAAAAAATATATGCATTTTTTAGAAAAGCGTGGTATAATATGAAGAAAAAATTATTAATTTAGGAGGTAATTGATGGATAACAAGGAAACAAATGAAAAAGTACATAAGGAATATGCTGCCCTTGAAACTGTACCACAGAGTGAAAGAACAATAAGTTTTTTGGACATGCTAACAACCTGGATTGGTGCCAATGCAAACAACGGAACTTGGTATGTTGGAGGAGTTGTAGCAGGGGCTACTTTTGGTGGAGCTGTATTAGTAACTTTAGTTTCAAATCCTATTGCCTATATAATAATGGCTTTAATAGGCTTTATAGGCTACAAAGTTGGAACATCTACCATGGCACTTACAAGACCAGCTTTTGGTGTTAGAGGAAGTTTTCTACCATCTGTTCTCAACATAACTCAATTTATTGGCTGGACAGCTGTAAATACTTTTATAGCTGCAATTTCTATAAGTTTTATATTAAAAGATATATTTGGACTTCCTGCTTATGGCTCAAACGGAAGTGAAAAGACGATGCTTATAGGAATTGCTGTAATGAGCATACTTCATCTTATATCCATTGCTACAGGACATAAGTCTGTAAAAATGGTAGAAAAAATAGGAGTTATATTTATATTAATTTTAGGAGTATGGGAAACAGTAGTTGTTTTAAAACAGGTGCCTTTAAGTAAAATTATAGCTTGGAGACCTCCTTCTGGAAAAGTTATGGATATTGGATCTGCTTTTGATGCTATGGCTGCTTTTAGTTTAGGATGGGTTCCTGCTATTGCAGATTTTACAAGATATAGTAAGAGTAAAAAAGCATCTACAGTAGCTCCTATAATTGGAGCAAATGTTGGATTATTTTGGTTTGCTTTTGTGGGTATAATTGGAGCAATTGGTACAGCAGTTACAACAGGAGTATATGATCCTAACAATTCTGATCCAAGTACTATTGTAAGCAAGCTAGGTCTTGGAGTTATAGCACTTTTAGTTATTATATTGACGAGTACTACAGCAAATGCAATAAATCTTATGGGAGCAGGAATTTCTGTTACAAATTTAAATAAAAAAATAAAATCCCAAACAGCTCTTTTTGGGGTAACCATACTTGCAGCTCTTTTAACTATTGTTCCAATTTATGCTTCTAGTTTTTTGGACTCTTTTCAAATGTTTCTTAATTATATAGGTATGGTATTTGGACCTATTTTTGGAATCATGATAACAGATTATTATCTTGTTAAGAAAAAGCATTATGCTACAGAACAATTTGATGATGAAAAAGGTAAGTATTGGTATAAATCTGGATTTAACCTTGTTACTATTAGTGTATGGATAATTTCTGTCATTATATTTTTATTTATGAAGAGTTTACCTATGTTTACCAAAACCATAGGAGCCATTTATCCTATAATTATAATTTCGTCAATTTTGTATTTTATAAGTAGTAAAATATTTTTAAAGAACAAATAATATAGGAAGGAAGCGCAGCATGTTAATTAAAAATGTAAGACTTAGAAATAAAGATGGAATATATGATATTTTAATTGAAGATGGAGTTATAAAGGAGATTTCTAAAAATATAATAAAAGAAGACAAAAACATAATTGAGGGGAATGGGAATTTAGCACTTCCACCTTTTGTTGAACCCCATGTTCACCTTGATACTACTCTTACTGCAGGAGAGCCAAAATGGAATATAAGTGGAACTCTTTTTGAGGGAATAGAAACCTGGGCACTTAGAAAGAAAATGCTTACGGAAGAAGATGTTATAAAAAGGGCTACAACTGCGCTTAAATGGCAGATAGCAAATGGAATACAATATGTAAGAACACATGTAGATGTTACAGATCCAGATCTTACAGCATTAAAAGCTTTAATTAAAGTAAGAGAAGCAATGAAAGAATTTGTAAACATACAAATAGTTGCTTTTCCACAGGAGGGTATAAATTCTTTTCCCTGCGGATTAAAACTTTTGGAGGAAGCATTAAAGCTTGGTGCAGATGTAGTAGGGGCTATTCCACATTTTGAATTTACAAGAGAATATGGAGTGGATTCTGTAAAAAAAGCACTGGGGCTTGCAGTAAAGTATGATAAACTGGTTGATGTCCACTGTGATGAAATTGATGATGAGCAGTCTAGATTTGTGGAAGTAGTTGCAGCAGAGGCATATAAGTATGGAATAGGAGAAAAGGTTACGGCAAGTCATACTACTGCTATGCATTCTTATAATAATGCATATGCCTATAAACTCTTTAGACTTTTAAAGATGTCAAATATAAATTTCATATCTAATCCTATAGTAAACACCCACCTTCAAGGAAGATTTGATACTTATCCTAAGAGGAGGGGAATTACAAGAGTTAAAGAAATGATAGATGCAGACATTAATGTATGTTTTGGACACGATGATATATGTGATCCATGGTATCCAATGGGAACAGGTAATATGCTTCAGGTACTTCAAATGGGTATACACGTATGTCAGCTCATGGGTTACGATCAGATTGTAAATTCTATTGATCTCATAACAAAAAATAGTGCAAAGACAATGCATATTGAAGATGATTATGGAATAAAGGAAGGAAATACTGCTAATCTCATTATACTCAATGGAAAAGATGAATATGATGTTATAAGAAAACAATCAGAGGTGCTGTATTCCATAAGAAATGGAAAAATACTCGCAAAAACTGATCCTAAAAAGACAGATATTTATATGGATGGAAAAGAGAGAATTACCTTTGATATAAATAAGTAGTATTATTTTTTAAATAAATATAGTGTTATTTCAAAAGTAAAAGAACCTAATTTATACATCTTCTAAAGTATAAATTAGGTTCTTCTACTTAATTGTGTGTAAGATAAGTTATTTTCCTTTATTCCTATGATAAAATAGAGGTATATTTAGAAATGTAAAGGAGAAGTTTTAATGGAGTATGAAGGAATAGTATCTATATGGCTGGCAAAATGTGAAGATATTAAAGATTTACAGCATTATCTTCAAGTGAATTATTCTAATTTTGGTGACTATTTGAATTCTAAGTTTGAAAAAAATTTTAACGTTGAGTGTTTTGATGAGGAACTAAAGGAAATAAACTTTATTGAAAGAGATTCGGATTTGTTTTCTGATATAATGAAAGATCAATCTTTTTCACAAAATATTATTTCAGATTATAACAAAAAGTTTTCAGATAAACTGGATAGAAAGTATAACTCAATTATATTATTATATAATTTTAATTATGATGGTTCTATAGGAGAAGATCAGGACAACAGTGTATATGTAAAATTTATTGGAAGTTTTAAATATAGAACATAGAAATATAAAGGTGTTATTCATAAGAAAAACTTTCTACAATTGTTTGATTTATTTAATGGATTGCTTGGATAGTATTTATGTTTTAGGTCATACTACATATATAACTTAAATATATAATATATATGTTGAAAGGGGGATTTAATTATGGATGCACCAAAAATGGAAGTTAAATGTGGCGTTGATTGTTGTCACTATTGGAAAAATAACTGCTGTAATGCTAAGTCTTTGGAAGTTAACCCAATGCAAGGTAAAGACCCCGACACTAGTGATGATACTTGCTGTACAACATTCAAACCGTCTAAGTGAGAATTTTAGAAATAACTCCGGTTTAGGTTTAAACCGGAGTTATTTTTTCATTTTTAAGTAGTTTACTTATTAAAAATGTAGTTTAACAAACATTGAATAAACTACAAAGATTAGGGAAAAATATAATTAGTTTTTAATTAAGTTTATGAGATAAACAGATTTCTAAGCATCAGATGAAGTTTTGGCTCCACCTGATGCTTAGAAATCGCTATCCAGGGACATAGCTGCTCGTAACGTAAACTTGGAGAAAAGCAGATATCCCAAATCTTTGATTTGGCGATAGTCGCTTTCGCTGTGTGTGTGGGAGTATTAGAGCAAGTAGTCATCGGATAAATTTTCTTAGGAGGAGGTAGGAGTACTTGGAAAGTATGACTGGAATTGGCGCAAATATACCAAGAAAAGAGGCATTTGATAAAGTTACAGGAGCAGCAAAATATACTGATGATACACTTCTTCCAGGTATTTTACATGCCAAAATACTTACAAGCCGTTATGCACATGCAAAAATTAAATCGATTGATATATCAGAAGCAAGGAAATCCATGGGCGTTCAGGCAGTAATAGCAGGAAATTATTTTCCTGTGCTCTGTGGAGCAGTGATAGAAGATAGGCCTCCCATAGCAAGAGAAAAAGTTCGCTACTATGGAGAACCTGTTGCGGTAGTTATTGCAAATAGTGAACAGCAAGCAATGGAAGCTTTAAAGCTAATAAAAGTAGAATATGATAAACTACCTGTTGTTAATTCAATAAGTGATGCTTTAAAGCAAAATGCAATCCTTGTACATGAGAATTTAGATCAATATAAACATGCAGTCAAGGATGTATATCCTGAACAAAACACTAATATTTCAGATCGAATCCAAATAAGGAAAGGTGATGTGGTAAATGGGTGGGCACAAAGTGAAGTCATAGCAGAAGGAAGTTTTTCACTCCCACAATCAGATCATATTGCAATGGAAACTAGAAATGCTAGAGCACAAATTATGCCTGATGGAAGAGTAATAATCTATACTTCTTCACAAGGACCATATTCTGTTAAAAAGCTTTTAAGCAAATATTACAATATACCAGAAGGAAATATAATTGTTAAAGTACCTTTTGTAGGTGGAGGGTTTGGCGGTAAAGCACCTATGCAGCTAGAAATTATTGCATATCTTGCTTCAAAAGCTGTGGGTGGTAGATTAGTTAGAATAGCTAACTCAAGAGAAGATGATATTAAAACTTCACCTTGTAAAATTGGAGTTGAGGCAGAGTTAAAAATAGGTGCAACAAAAGATGGAATTATTAAAGCGCTTGAAGCTACATATAGGGTTGATGGAGGAGCTTATGCGGATATTGGTCCGCGTATGGCTAAGGCTATAGCAGTAGATTGTTCTGGACCATATAATATTGAAAATATATGGTGCAACTCAATATGTGTTTATACTAACCATACTTATGCTACTTCATATCGTGGATTCGGTCATACGGAATATACCTTCTGCATAGAGAGAATGATAGATAAATTGGCAGCAAAGCTTGGAATTGATGCCTTAGAATTGAGAATTAAAAATGCCATAAAGCCTGGTCAGTATACGCCAACACAAGTAAAAACAACTATCAGCAATATAGGTAATCTATTAGATTGTTTGACAAAATTAAAGAAATTAACAAAATGGGATGAAGGTCAAGTAATAAAAACAGGAGAAGGCATGATAAAGGCAAAGGGGATAGGATGTTTTTGGAAAACATCTGATTCACCTACTAATGCTGTTTCTGGAGTTTTTCTTAGTTTCAATACAGATGGGAGTATAAACCTTAATTCTGGAGCAGTTGAAATTGGACCCAGTTCAAAGACAACTTTAGCTCAAATACTTGCGGAAAAATTAAAAATGGATGTAGGCAGGATTCATGTAATGATGGGGGTAAACACTCAAGTTTCGCCGGAACATTGGAAAACCGTTGCAAGTATGACAACTTTTATGGCAGGAAAGGCAGTACTTAGAGCAGCTGAGGATCTTATAAAGCAGCTTAAAAGTCTGGCTGCTGTTGTTATGAAATGTCCTCCAGAGGATTTGGAGATTGCAGAAGAAAAAGTTTATTTAAGACAAGATCCAGAAATATATGTGTCATTTAAGGATTTGGTCTATGGTTACAAATATCCAAACGGTCTTTCAGTTGAGGGACAAATACTTGGACGTGGAAGTTACATAATGAACCATATTACGGATATAGATAAAGAGACAGGGAAAGGTAAGCCTGGACCGGCCTGGACTGTAGGTGCTCAAGCAGTTGAAATTGAGTATGACCCTACAAAGTTTACATATAGACTGTTAAAAGCCGTTACTGTTATAGATGCAGGTAAAGTAATTAATCCCAAAACTTCAAGAGGACTTATAATGGGAGGAATAAACATGGGTTTTGGATTAGCGACAAGGGAAGCTTTTATCTATGATGCTGATGGTAAGCTTGAAACTACTACACTGCGCACTTATAAACCAATGCGATTTGGTGAAAACCCAGAATATATAATTGAGTTTGTTGAAACACCCCAGGTTGATGCTCCTTTTGGGGCACGTGGATTTGCAGAACATGGTATAATAGCAATTCCAGCTGCATTTGCAAATGCCATATCCCATGCAGCTAATCATGAGTTTGATAAACTACCTATAACACCTGAAGTAATCTGGAAGGCTAAGACTGGAGGAAAATATGATACCCTTTGATTTTGAATATTATAAACCTGAAACAGTTGAGGAAGCTGTTCAATTATATATTGAATTAAATGAAAAAGGAATAAAGCCTTTGTATTACAGTGGTGGAACTGAAATTATAAGTATGTCAAGAGCTTATAATGTACACACCGAAGCAGTAATTGATATAAAAGGAATTTCTGAATGTAATGTTCAGAAATTAATGGATAATAAACTAATTATTGGCGCTGCTATTACACTTACGCAAATTGCTGAAGCAAACTTATTTCCTCTACTTACTTTAACGGTACAGAGAATTGCAGACCACACTATACAGGATAAAATCACGCTAGGGGGAAATATATGTGGAACAATTATATACCGAGAAGCTGTGCTGCCACTTTTAGTATCAAATAGTGAAGTGATTATAGCAGGTCCCAATGGTAGAAAGCAAGTTTTATTAAAGAATATATTTGATAAAAAAATGAAGCTTGCTTGTGGAGAGTTTATAGTAAATGTAATAGTAGATAAGTGTTTTCTTTCACTACCATATTTACATATAAAAAGAACTAAAAGTGATAAAATAGACTATCCTTTAGTTACTATAGCAGCACTTAAAGATTATAATAGAATAAATATAGCCTTTAGCGGAATTTGCAGTTATCCTTTTAGATCTCCTATGGTAGAAGATTGCTTAAATAACACTAACTTATCAAGTAATATAAGAGTTAACAATTCAATAGATAATATGCCGGATTCCATATTAAATGATATAGTCGGATCTGCTGACTTTAGAAAATTTATGCTGCAAAAAATACTTATAGAAGTTTTAGAAAAACTGTGAGGTGAGTAAATGCTAAAGATATCAGGTAAGACCATAATAAATTTAAATGTTAATGGAGAAGACAAAGAAGTTGCTATAAAGCCCTCAGATATTTTATTAAATACACTTCGAAATGAACTAGGACTTACAGGTGCTAAGCCTGGTTGTGAAAATGGAGATTGTGGATCATGTACTGTTCTTATAGACGGATGGCCAATAAAATCCTGTCTAATGCTGACAGTTGAGGCAATAGGTAAAAAAATAACTACTGTTGAAGGTTTAAAAAATGCACCAATACAAAAAGCTTTTGTAGATAATTGGGGTTTTCAGTGTGGGTATTGTACATCAGGATTTTTAATGGTTTGCCATGCTTTAGCAAATATACATCCTGATGCAAATGATCGTGTAATAGAAGAGTGGCTTCAGTCTAATATTTGTCGATGCACTGGATATGAAGAGATAAAGAATGCTGTAAAGTCACTTATATCAGTTAAGTGATAATTAGAGGGAAGATTAAATATTAAATTATATAGGTATTTAGCTATGATAAATATAATATTATACAATTATACTTATGATAGGCTATGTGATATTATGGAAACATAGTAAATATTAATATTTTATGTCGCTTATGGCGGCAAGATGGGGGTAAAAAATGATTATTAGTGCAAGAAATCAAATAACAGGGAAAATTGAATCTGTTAAGGAAGGTGCAGTAAATGCATCTGTTACTTTAAACACTGATGATGGAAACACAATTACTTCTACCATTTCAATGGCTGCAGTTAAAGATCTTGGACTTGCACCTGGAGTCAAAGCAAAAGCTGTTATTAAAGCTACATCTGTTATGATGGCTGTATAAATTATATAAAATTTTTGCAAGCTACATAAGATTGTTCCAAAAGTAAGTAAAAGTCCTTGAGAATTTCAAAGATACAAATGTGTGTTAAAAATTCTCAAGGACATGATATTTTATCCGATGACTACTCATTCTAATACTCCCACTTCTGCAAGTGGGAGTAAAAAGAGTGACTACGTCCCTGGATAACGATTTCTAAGCATCAGGTGGAGTTAAAACTCCATCTGATGCCAAGAACTCTGTTTATAGTTCATGGCATATCTTTATAAAATCTTTCATAGCACTCGTCAATAACTTATTCTTGTGATATACAATAGCTAGTTTCCTATTAAAATCCATATCTTTTATTTTCAGTTCTCCTAGAGAACCTGAAGCAATATGATCTTTGATTAGTTGAAAAGGCAGTACAGCAATTCCAATATTATTTTCGGCTGCATTAATTAAGGCTGTGGTGCTTGTATTTTCCCAAGAGGAATTGAAAAATAATCCAATTTCATTCATTCTTAATTCAAACCATATAGTGCATTTGTTTTTCTATTGAAATTTTAGCTGGTTCTATTGGTACGCCATTTCTTATACTGTCTCCCATAGGACATGTTTTTTCAACAAATTCAACAAGTTCTCTTACTTTATTTTCCGAGGAATCAGTTCTTATGTTAACGTTAAATCTTATATCCTGATATCCAGACCTTGAGGTAGAAGAATCTGGAGAGGTATTTGAATCCATATCACCTTCAAGTTCTATTGATAAGTATTTTATATTTACTCCATATTTATCTGCATAGGATGCTATAGACATTGCCTGACATCCTCCCAAAGTACATAGTAAAAGTTGGGCAGGGTTCATACCTTTATTGGTGCCACCTGATTGTTTAGTTTTATCTAGCAATACTTTAAATCCACCAGAATGTGCTTCTACTGCTATTCCATCTTTTTTTTCAACTACAGCTTTTACAGTTGTAAATGGCATTAAAATCACTCCCTTCAAATATAGTATTTCAAAATAAAATTAAATTATTATGGTGATTCTAATTTGAAGAAGTATTATACTAAAAAGTATAATTTACATAGAGGAAGTGGTATATTTGAAAATTGTAATATTAGACGGATATGTGTTAAATCCAGGTGATTTAAGATGGTCATCCTTAGAGAAGCTTGGAGATTTAACTGTCTATGATAAAACTATATTTGATAATAGTAATGATGATCTTATAATTGAAAGAATTAAGGATGCAGAAGTAGTATTTACAAATAAAACTCCAATATCCGAAAATGTATTTAAAAATTGCCCTAAATTAAAATATCTTGGAGTACTTGCAACAGGATATAACGTTGTAGATATAAAGGCATCAAAAAAATTTGGAGTTGTAGTGACAAATATTCCAAGTTACAGCACAGATGCTGTAGCACAAATGGCAGTATCACTTTTGCTTGAACTCACAAATCATGTATCAATTCACAATAAGGCTGTAAAAGAGGGACAGTGGAATGAAATTGGAGAATGGTGCTTCTGGAAAAAACCACTTATGGAATTAGGAGGTAAAACAGCAGGAATAATAGGTTATGGGAAAATAGGTCAAGCAACTAGTAAGATAGTTCAAGCTATGGGAATGAAAGTACTTGCATATAATAGGCATAAAAATAAAGTACTAGAGAGTGAAAATGTAAAATATGCAGAACTGAATGATGTATTTGAAAAATCAAATGTAATTTTCCTCCACTGTCCATTAACTGAAGAAACTAAGGGTATAATTAATAGTAAATCTATAGAACATATGAAAGATGGAGTGATAATAGTAAATAATGCTAGAGGTCCTCTAATTGTAGAAGAGGACTTAGCTCATGCATTAAATACTGGAAAAGTATATGGTGCTGCACTGGATGTAACTTCTAGAGAGCCTGTAAAAAAAGAAAGTCCTCTTTTAAAAGCAGAAAATTGTATAATTACTCCACATATTTCCTGGGCAGCAAAGGAAACGAGAGAAAGACTCCTAAATATTGCTGTGGAAAACTTAAAAAATTTTTTAGAAGGAAATCCTATAAATGTAATCATACTTTAGGTGGATTGCATTTATAACAATATTATTTAAGGGGAAATTGATAGTGTCTAAAGTTGTAGAAAGATTTGTAAAGTATGTAAAGTATGATACTAGATCCGATGAAAATTCCACAACAGTTCCCACTACGAGGGGTCAATTAGAGTTAGCTAAGGAATTATCAAAGGAATTAAAGAATATTGGCATGGAAGATATCTGCTTGGATGAGCATGGATACATAATGGCAACACTTCCCGCAAACATTACTAAAGATGTACCAGTAGTAGGGTTTATTGCCCATATAGATACTCATCCTCAAGTTTCAGGTGCTAATGTAAAACCTAGGTTTATAGAAGCCTATAATGGTGAAGATATAATTTTAAATGAGGAAAAAAATATGGTACTTTCTCCTAAAAATTTTCCAGAACTAAAAAATTATATAGGACAAACCTTAATTACATCAGATGGAACTACTCTTCTTGGAGCAGATGATAAAGCGGGTATAGCAGAAATTATTACTGCTGTAGAGTTTTTAATACAAAATCCTAAGATTAAGCATGGGCCTATAAGAATAGCATTTACTACAGATGAAGAGGTAGGAAAAATAGGAGAATATTTTAATGTAGAAAAATTCAAGGCTGATTTAGCCTATACGATAGATGGAGAATCCATTGGAAGTTTAAAATATGAAAATTTTAATGCAGCAAGTGCTAAAATAACTATAAATGGGAAAAATACCTATACCGGTGAAGCTAAAGGGAGAATGGTAAATTCACTGAGAATTGCAACAGAGCTTATGAATATGTTTCCGGAAAAAGAGACCCCTGAAAATACAGAGGGAGTTGAAGGTTTTTATCATCCTTCATTTATTAATGGCAAGGTAGAAAAGACAGAAATCCATTATTTAATAAGAGACTTTGATAATAAAAATTTTGAAAAAAGAAAAAATTTTATTTCTCATGTAGTACAAACTATAAATAAAAAATATGGTAAAGACACAGTGATGCTTGAAATAACTGAGCAGTATAGAAATATGAAAGAAAAAATTGAACCGGAAAAATATATTGTGGATATAGCTATTCAAGCTATGAAAGAAGTAAATGTATTTCCAGATGTAACACCACTAAGGGGAGGAACAGATGGAGCTAAGTTATCTTATATGGGACTTCCCACACCAGATATATTTAATGGTGTTCATAATATCCACAGCAAATATGAATATATCTCAACTTATTCTATGGAAAAATCTGTAGAAGTGATATTGAAAATAATTCAATTATTTACAGAAACATAAAAAGTGTTTGGGAGCAGAGAAAAATGTTATTAAATTATAAGTACAATAATACTAAATTTTTAATTCCAAAAAAGAAATGTAAGATTATAGACAGAGAAAAGGTTTTAAGTAGGCTAGATGAAGTTTTGAAAACTAAGCTTACAATTATATCTGCAGCAGCAGGTAGTGGAAAAACTACTTCTGTTATTTCATGGATATACTCAAGAAACTTAGATCATAATACAGTATGGATTTCTTTAGATGAAAGGGACAACAATGTAAATGTTTTTTGGAGATCAATTAGTACAGCTATTGAAAAGTTTAAAAACAATGACATAAATTGCAAAGAAGAAGACCTTATTCAAGATCAAGACATATCAAGTGAATCAGCAGTAAATATGGCATTAGCTAGTATTTCATCTGTAAATAAGGATTTAATACTTGTAATAGATGATTTACATTTTGTAAAGAATGAGGATATACTTGTGGAAATAAAACACTTTATTGAGGGTATTTCTGATAATATTCATATTATAATAACAAGTAGGACAAAGCTGAGCATAAATATTTCTAAGTTAAGGTTGGATGGAGAAGTAACGGAGATAGGTAAAGAAGATCTTAGTTTTTCATTAGAAGAAACAGATGAGTTTATAAAAACCAATATAGAAATTACAATGCCAAAGGAAAGTGTACAAATATTAAATAAGTATACAGAGGGCTGGATAGCAGGAATTCAAATGACGGTATTATCTATAAAAGAAAGAAAAAATGTAACGGAAATGAATGAAAAATTTATTGAAAGTAATAAGTATATTCAGGATTATTTCTGTGAAGAAATTTTTAATAGGCAATCAGAAGAAATTAAAGATTTTTTATTAAAAACGTGTATTTTAGATGAATTAAATATTGAGTTATGCAATGCTGTTAGTTGTATGAAAAATAGTCAGCAAATTTTAGAAAAAATATATGATAAAAATTTGTTTATTAACAAATTGGATTATGATGGAAAACTATTTAAATATGATATACTTTTTAAGAAATTTTTAATGAGTAAAGCAAATGTTATAAATAAGGAAGAAATGCGTGAAGCTAGCAATAAGGCCGCTAAATGGTATGAAAATAATGGACGTATAAATAATGCTGTTAATCAGTATATAAGCATAGAAAACTATGAGCAAGCAATAGAAGTAATTGAAGATAAATGTATTAAAGAGACTTTTATCAATGAATATTTTTATGTAGAAAATTGGTTAAAAAACATACCACAAGATGTTATTGTAAAAAATGCTAGGTTTTGTATCATATATATGTATACGTATATATATGATGACATCAATTATAAGAAATATTTAGAGTTTGCGGAAAAAGCACTGAAGAGTTGTACTGATGAAGATTACAAGAAAGAATGCTTAGGTATATTGTATATTATTAGAGGAGATAAAAGTTATATCGAATTAGATTATAAAAAAAGTATTTCATATTATGAAAATGCTTTGAATTATTTAGGAAAAGACATGTTTTGGCATACAATAATAAATCTAAAATCAGGTATAGTATATTTTTATCTACAGGATTTTGTTTTAGAAGAAAAGTTTTTTCATGAATCAATAATTTTAAGTCAATCCTATAAGGATAATACTTTGAATTTAATGACTAATAGAATAATTATTTTTGCAAAGTTACTTAAAGGAGAATTAAATGAATGCGAAAATATATGTAATACATGCTTAAATAGTACTATAAGTAATGATTTAGAAAAATCTTCACTGATGTCAATTTTTTATGTAGCACTAGCACTAGTGTATTATGAAAAAAATTATATTATAAAAGCAGAGGAGTACGTATTTAAGGGATTAGAGCTTGTTGAAGAATGGGATTTTTATACGGCATTTATAGGGTATTATGTATATTCTGGAGTAGTCCTTAAAAATAATAAGAAGAATCAAAAGAGTGAATTAAATAAGATTTATGAAAAAGTACAAGAATTATCTAAAAAATATAAGAACAATAAGTTAGCAGATAAATACTATTTTTATAAATTAAAAGATCATTTCAAAGTGCTGGAAATGGAGAGGTTTATAGAGTATGGCAGAATTAAATGTGTAGAAAAGTATATTGCAAAAAGGGATTTTAAAATTGCAGAAGAACTTGTTGTGTTTTCTAAAATACTCATGTGTAAAGGGAAAAATGAAGATGCATTAATGTTATTAAATAAGATTTTAGCTTCTGATAAAGAGAAAAATAGTAACAGTTTAATTATAAGAGCCTATATTTTTAGGTCAGAAATTCTTTCACAAAAGGATCAATACGAAAATGCCACAAAGGATTTAAGACAAGCTTTAATAATTGGATATAAGAGTGGTTTTGTCAGGTTATTTTTAATAAAGCAGACAAAGGCAAGAAAAATCTTGATAAAAACTATTAAGTCTATGAAATTTAACAAGGATTATTATGAAATGGGGGATTATTTAAATAAAATACTAAGTTTGTATTCAACTAAGGAAGATAGCCAAATAATAAGTAAAAGAGAAAGAGAAGTGTTAATGCTAATAGAAAAAGGAGCCAAAAATTCAGAAATAGCAAAGAGATTATTTATTACAGAAAGTACTGCTAAAAGTCATATATTAAACATATTTAGTAAGCTGAGTGTGCGAAATAGAATTGAAGCTGTAGCGAAGGCAAAAGAGATAGGGATTATTTAAGAGAAGGTTATGTGAAAAGTTTTATATAAGAAACTTTTCACATAACTTTTTTAAATATACAATCATCCTAAAGTATGATTAGCTAAATGATAAATTTCATCCTACCTAGTAATACTTTAGGATGATTATCATACTTTGAAAAAGTGATACAGTATATATGTATATATAGTTTTAACAAATTGGAGATATTATAAGGAGGCTGAACATGTCTAAGGTCGTAGAAAAATTTACTAAATATATAAAATTTGATACTAGATCAAATGAAGAAATGAATACAGTTCCTACTACGCAAGGACAGATGGTGCTGGCAAAAGAATTGTCAAAAGAGCTAAAGAAAATAGGAATGAGAGAGGTTTCAGTAGATGAAAATGGATATGTAATGGCATCGTTACCATCTAATGTTGATAAAGAAGTTCCTACCATAGGATTTATTGCACATATGGACACAAGTCCAGAAGTTTCAGGAATGAACGTAAATCCTAAATTTATTGAAAACTATGATGGTAAGGATATAGTTTTAAATGGAGAAAAAAATATTGTTCTTTCTCCAAAGGATTTTCCAGAATTAAAAGACTATGTTGGTAAAACACTTATTACTACAGATGGGACTACTCTTTTAGGTGCTGATGACAAAGCAGGAATTGCTGAGATTATTACTGCTTTAGAAACTTTAATAGAAAATCCAGAAATTAAGCATGGAAACGTTAAAGTTGCATTTACGCCAGATGAAGAAATTGGAAGAGGGCCAGATCATTTTGATGTTGAAAAATTCAATGCAAATGCAGCTTATACGGTAGATGGAGGAGCTCTTGGAGAATTGGAATACGAAAATTTTAATGCTGCAAGTGCAGAAGTAATTATTAGTGGAAGAAATGTTCATCCAGGAAGCGCAAAAGGAATAATGATAAATTCGATGCTTATTGCTGGGGAATTTATGAGTATGCTTCCACAAAATGAAACCCCATCAACTACAGAAGGTTATGAAGGCTTTTATCATATAGTTGCACTTAATGGTGGAGTAGAGCAAACAAAGCTTGAATATATAATAAGAGACTTTGATGAGAAAAATTTTGAAAAAAGAAAACAATTTATAACTGGTGCTGCAGAAAGTTTAAACAAGAAATATGGCAAAAGTATAGTTAAAATTGAAATAAAAGACCAGTATAAAAATATGAAGGAAAAAATTGAGCCTGTAAAACATATAGTTGATATCGCTTTTGAAGCGATGAAATCGGTGGATGTAGTTCCAAAAGTTCAACCTATAAGAGGTGGTACAGATGGAGCTAGCTTATCTTTTAAGGGACTTCCTACACCAAATATATTTACTGGAGGACATAATTTCCATGGCAAATTTGAGTACATACCCGTGTATTCTATGGAAAAAGCTGTAGAAGTAATACTTAAAATAGTCCAGTTATACGGGAAAATGTAATCAATAAATTAATAAAGGAGGAGAGAAAGATGGAATCAACTGAGCAAAAACAAAAAAAGATGACGTTAATAGCACTAGTATTAATGATTTTTACATCAGTATTTGGATTCACTAATATACCCAGAGCATTTTATTTGATGGGTTATGGTGCAATTCCTTGGTATATTTTATCTGCAATAACTTTTTTTATTCCTTATGCATTTATGATGGCAGAATATGGAGCAGCATTTAAAAATGAAAGAGGTGGAATCTACTCGTGGATGGAAAAGTCTGTTGGAGCTAAATATGCTTTTATAGGAACATTCATGTGGTATGCTTCTTATGTAATTTGGATGGTTAATATATCTTCAACAATATGGGTACCGTTTTCAAATGCCATATTTGGAAGTGACAAAACGGCAACCTGGTCACTATTAGGATTAAATTCCACTCAAGTCTTAGGAATATTAGGGATATGTTGGATTTTAGTTGTAACATTAACAGCATCTAAGGGATTGGAAAAAATAACAAAAGTAACATCAGTAGGTGGTACAGCAGTAGCATTACTTAATATTGTATTATTAATTGGAGCAGTAGCTGTTTTAATAGGAAATGGTGGCCATTTAGCTCAGCCAATTGTATCATCAGCTGCTTTTACACAATCACCAAATCCTGACTATCAAAGTGGCATTAGTGTATTGGCATTTTTAGTATTTGCATTATTTGCTTATGGCGGAATAGAAGCAGTGGGAGGATTAGTAGACCAAACTGAAAAAGCAGAAGTAACATTTCCAAAAGGTGTTACTGTAGCAGCAATAATTATTGCCATAGGATATGCTGTAGGTATATTTTTGTGTGGCATATTTACTAATTGGAAAGAAGTGTTATCAGTAAAAGGTGTGCACATGGGCAATGTTGCTTATGTAGTAATGCAAAACTTAGGATATCAAATAGGACAAAGCTTTGGATGCAGTCAAGCAACTTCATTGACAATAGGAGCTTGGACAGCTAGGTATGCAGGATTATCCATGTTTTTAGCACTATCGGGAGCATTCTTTACATTGTGTTATGCACCACTAAAACAATTAGTGGAAGGTACACCAAAGAAATTATGGCCAGGAAAAATGGCTGAAATTAAAGATGGAATGCCTAAGAATGCTATGTGGGTTCAATGTATATTTGTAGTGGCATTTATAGCACTAGTATCTTTTGGAGGAGATGCAGCGTCTAAATTTTTTAATATACTAATAAAGATGACTAACGTAGCAATGACTGTACCATATATGTTTTTATCAGCTGCATTTATTGCTTTTAAAAAGAAAACAGAAATCAAAAAACCTTTTGAAGTTTTCAAAAGTTATAGATGGACATGTATTGCTACAGTAGTAGTTACTTTTACCATAGGGTTTGCTAATTTCTTTACAATAATAGAACCAGCAGTACATGGAAATTTAAAAGATACAATATGGATGATTATAGGTCCAGTATTCTTTACTATAATTGCTTTATTGATATATGGATCATATGAAAAGAAAAGTAAAAAAGAATTACAATAGTATCTTAATTTTCAAAATTTCATAGGAGTAAATAGTTAACCAGGGTGTATGGCCCTGGTTTTTATTATATAAGTAAATTTATTGGACTTGTTGGACTTAAAAGATTTTTTATTTTACTATAAGGCAATTCAATTTCAAAAATTCCATAGTAATAAGGTGTGTATTCGTAAACTTGGTAATAAAGCACTAGTGAATTAGGAGTAAGGTAATACTTTTGATCTGGAGTTATACCTTTATACTCATTTATCAGAGTAATGTTATTGCCCTTAATATATTGATTAGCAAGTTCATTTAAAAAACCTACATAATAAATTTTAGGGTTAAATAAATCGCTGAAGTTGTATACTCGTCCTGTATTAACATTTAATGTTATGGAAGAGTAAGCTGTAAATCCATGAGCAGCTTTATTTACATAAGTATACATATTAAACAGTATACTTAAAAGATTGTTTTTGTTTAACATTACTTCATAAGTACCTAAAATTTCATTAAAATCTATTTTTTCTGGAAATAGGACCTGAGATGTAAAAAGTTTACTTACTTCATTTATAATAGAAGTATTTATCTTATTTATTATTTGGTCCTTATTTGGATTTGGTATGAATGGATAGCTTATGCTAAATTTTTCAGGTGATATTTTTGCTGTATTTAAGATAATTCCCCTGCTTGACTCATTTCTGAAAAAACATTTAGCAAATGGACAGATATTTTTTGAAATATTATGATTATGTGGCATTTGTACCCTCTCAATAATAGTTTTCTATAGTATAATTTATTTATTAAGTGGTAAAAGTGTTCTTCTAGTTTTAACTAAAAAAATAAGCGATAAAGAAGTACCCAAATTTGTACGATAAGTTTATAATAGGATAATTCCTAAAATAATTCCAATAAACGCTAATATGTGTATATATATTAAGTATGTTTTAAGGAAGTGATAATTTGGATGCATTTATAGCTAGACAACCAATATTTAACAAAAAGGAAAGAGTTGTAGCTTATGAATTGCTTTATAGGGATAGTTTTGAAAATTACTATAAGGGCAATGATGAAGATAAAGCTACGTGTAATGTTATAGCAAACGTTTTTTCTCTCGTTGGAGTAGATAAAATTACATGGGGTAAAAAGGCGTTTATCAATTTTCCTAAAAATCTTATAACGGATGATGTTATTCCGATGTTACCTAAAGATGTAGTAATTGAAATACTTGAAACCGTTGAACCAACTCCAAGGGTAGTAAATGCGTGCAGATACTTGAAAGAGTGTGGCTATACACTTGCACTTGATGATTTTATATTTGATAAAAAGTACATAGAATTATTAGATTTGGCAGATATAGTTAAAGTGGATTTTAAGATGGCGAGATATGAAAAGAAGTTCATATTAAATAATACTAAAAACAATAATATTAAATTTTTAGCGGAAAAAGTTGAAACGCAAGAAGACTATAATAAAGCAAAAAATTTAGGATATGACCTTTTTCAGGGATATTTTTTTAGTAAGCCAACTATAGTATCAGCTAAAGATATTCCAAAGGAAAAATTAATATATGTAGAAATACTTTCTGAATTAAGCAAAAAAAATGTAGATATTGTAAAATTGAAATCACTTATAATAAAAGATTTGTCTATAATATATAAATTTTTAAAGCTCATAAATTCATCTATGTATGGGCTTAAAAGTAAAATTATTTCACCGCATCAAGCAATAACCTATCTTGGAGAAATAGAATCTTGCAAATGGCTTTATGTTATAGTTTTAGGAAGTATGGGATCTTATAGGTCAAGTGAAATTGTAAGGGCATCTATTGTAAGAGCTAAATTTTGTGAAAGAATTGGATCAAAGTTATACCCTGATGATTTGGAAAAGCAGTATAACTTTTTTATAGTAGGTATGCTTTCTATGCTCGATGTAATACTTGAAAGGAATATGGAGAGTCTATTGGGCGAACTGTTTTTAGAGAAGGACGTAAGGGAAGCCTTAATTGGAAAAGGTAATAAATATAGGGAAGTCCTTGATTTAATAATTTCCTATGAAAGGGCTAGATGGGATGAATGTACAGAATTTTCAAAGAAGTTAAATATAAATATAAGTGCAGTTGTGAAAGAATACATTTTTGCATTGAATTGGGCTAATATAATATGACATAATCGAGAGTTAAGTAGACAAACTTTCATACATTAAACAAACTGAAAGTTAAAAAAATATTGGAGGAGATATATTTCACATATTTTTAATGGAAAAGTCTAAGGAGCGTGGTAAATAAAAAGTTTTAGTGGAAAACTAAACTTCCACCTCCTTAAAATTTAAATTATGTTGACAATGTAAACTTAGTAATGTATTATATATTCATAAGTTGACGCTGTAAACATGATAAGGAGGTAATTTAAACTTATGAAAATATTGGTTATAAATGATAGGCAAAATGAAAACAAGCTTGGAAGGAAAATAATGGAAAAAACTATAAAAACATTTCAAACTAAAAAAATTGAGTTTAAAAGTTACAATTTAGCTTTGGACGATTTACATTATTGTATTGGATGCTTTAGCTGTTGGCTCAAGACTCCTGGTATGTGTGTATTTGATGACCTGGGAAGAAAAATATGTGAGGATTTTATAAAAAGTAATGTTGTATTGTATGTAGGCCCAATAAAATATGGATGTTACAGTCCTGTTATAAAAAGATCACTGGATAGGCAAATACCTAATATACTTCCGTTTTTTGAAGAAGTGAATGGAGAAATGCATCATTCACCACGTTATGACAAGTATCCAGAACTAGTTGCTTTAGGATATGGTGAAGATGTTTCTAGTGAAGAAGAAGAAACTTTTAGTTCTCTTGTTACAGCTAATGGAATAAATCTTCAGAAAAATGGGGCAAAAGCTTATGTGTGCAAAAATGATGTTGATATAGATGAATATATAAATAATTTTGAAATCTATTTAAAAGAAAGAGAGGTTAAGTAAAGTGAAAAAGGTATGTTTTGTAAATGGAAGTCCTAGAGAAAGTGGAAGCACTTCAGCTTATTTCATAGGAGAAATACAAAAATTAATTAAAGATAATGATATAGAAACTCAATGTATTTATACAATTAAAGATTTAAAATCAGGTAAGATAGCTCAAAGTTTTGAAAAAATTATAAAGTCAGATAGCGTAATATTTGTTTTCCCACTTTATGTTGATAGCATACCATCTAATTTTCTTGATTTTTTATGGAAACTTGAAAATTATATAAAAGAAAATAAGATTGATAAAAATAAACTTCCAGATTTATATGGTGTTATTAATTGTGGATTTGTAGAAGGCATTCAAAATAAAAATGCTGTAAATATAATTTATAACTTTTCGAAAAAGACAGGCTTTAACTTCAAGTTTGCAATAGGTATAGGCGGAGGAGAATTCATTAAGGGTACAAAAGATATAATACCAATTGAGAGTGAAATAAAAAGGGACATCTATCTAGCACTTTGTAAATTTAAAGATAGTATAGAAAGCGGCAGAGAGGACGATGAAAAAGGAGTATTTGTAAGCCCTAAGGTGCCTAGATCACAATTCATACTTAACGGGAATAACGGATGGGTAAAAATGGTGAAAGAAAATAATATGACAAAAGAGGACCTTTTAAAAAAGGTATATTAAAAAAATTGTATATTAGACAGGTTCTATTATAATGTAATATGTGTACTCAAATTTAGCTATATGCTTTAGAAAGGTGAAAATTACAAAATGGAGAGTTTAATATACAGTTTAAATGCGACAGTACCTGTGTTTTTAGTTATTGTGGTAGGATATGTGTTAAAACAAATAGGAATGTTGAATGATAATTTCATAGAGGTAGCTAATAAATTTAACTTTAAAGTTACTTTACCGATATTATTATTAACTGATATTGGATCAACTAATATAATTAAAAATTTTGATGGGAAGTACATATTGTTTTGTGCAGTAGTTACATCCATTTGTTTCTGGTCAATTTGGTTTTTTACTAAAAAATTTATGAAGGATTCTTCTATGACAGGAGCTTTTGTACAAGCATCTTTTCGTGGAAGTGCAGCTATACTGGGAATTGCCTTTGTTCAAAATATTTATGGAAATGCGGAGATGGCTCCTATGATGATTATAGGAGCTGTTCCACTTTACAATATATATTCTGTTATTGTACTTACTTTTGAAAGTGAAGATAGCAGAGGAGGAAATGATAGTATAAAAAAAGCATGCATCAATATTATAAAAAACCCCATTATCATTGGAATTTTGCTAGGAATGATAGTGTCACTATTAAATATTCATTTCCCTAAAATAATAGACAAAACACTCAAAAATTTTGCAGTTATGGCATCTCCTTTGGCACTTGTAACTATTGGGGCTGGCTTTGAAGGAACAAAAGCCCTTGCAAAGATAAAACCAACTTTGGCAGCTTCTTTTATAAAACTGGTAGCTCAAGCTGCTGTATTTTTGCCACTAGCAGTATATTTTGGATTTAGAGATCAAGAACTTGTTGCTCTAATTATCATGCTTGGTTCTCCAACTACAGTGAGCTGTTATATAATGGCAAAGAACATGAACAATGATGGTGTTTTGACTTCAAGTGTTGTTGTAGCCACTACTTTATTATCAGCTTTTACTCTAACTTTCTGGATTTTCATATTAAAGAGCTTTAAATTTATCATATAATTTGTTTTTAAATGAATTGGTGGAGGATATAACCTCCACTAAATTTATAATCTAGTCTTCAAATTTAAATAATTCTTCCACAGAAGCATGGAATACTTTTGCTATGTCCATTGCCAGTTTAAGTGATGGATTATATCTACCATTTTCAAGGTGAACAATGGTTTCTCTTCTTACCCCTATTAATTCTGCTAATTCACTTTGTTTCATATTCATTTTTTCTCTATATTCTTTTACTTTTGTTTTTAGAGTTGGCATACTATATACCCCGCATATCAATTACACAGAAAATAATTGCCCGCAGGATAGTTAATGCTACTATACCTATAGCAATCAAGTAGCCTGTCATTACGCCACTTGGAGTTATAAATGCTGATGGAAGCAAAATGAGGCCCATAAATAAATAAGAAAGTTTTAGACAAATAGAATCTGTTTTATTAAGGGTTTCTTTTGCAAATTCATCAAAAGTCTCTGAACTTCCTTTGAGCAGTGCTAAAAACACAAGTGTGAGTCCCAGCAATAAATATTCTATTAATATATAAATGGGTTTGAAATTGTGCCTTACACTCATCCAATAATACATAAGAAATAATAAAGCCGGGATTATTTTAGCACTAATCCAAATTCTTAAACTAATTTTTTTATCTTTCATAATATAATCTCCTTCATGTGATATATTTGTAACTTATGTTATAAATATATCATATGAATTTTTTAAAATCAAGTAAAAAGTGAATTATTTATAAACAGAGTTCTTGGCATCAGATGGAGTTTTGACTATACCTGTGGTTAGAAATCGTTATCCGGGGACGTAGCTGCTCTTTACTTCCACTTGGAGAAGTGGAAGTATTAGAGCAGGTAGTCATCGGATAACTTTATTAAATATTAAAAAGCCAATGCTTAATTAAGCATTGGCTTTGAATTTTATATTTATATCCAAAATATCGGTGCTTTAATTTTGACACCTATCTCTCGATAGGTGGGTGTTCTCACAGATGTATCTATCGCTTTTAATGCCTTAGAAGGACTCATAAAAAAGTACATATCCTCATCTAAATTTGAACTCCCAATGTTTAAATGTAGGTTCAAAATAAAAGCTTAACGTGTATTTCAGAAGTTGTACACTATAAAATTCATAATAAAAAGAAAAATCATCAACTAAGAATGTAGTCGTTTTCCTTTTGTGAGATTATAATAACATATTTAAGTTGTCATTGCAAGTAGATAATATATGGTAAATTAATGAAGTAATAGAGGATATATCTTATAATATTTTTATTTCTAACAATTATTAGTTAACTAACTAAATTGTTATTGACAATATGAAAAAGCAATGATATATTAAAAATAAGTTAGTTAGTTAACTAAACATATTGGAGGAATTTTAAATGGCAAATGAAGAATCAATGAAATTATTTATAGAATTACACCGTTTAGGAAGACAAATGCACCGTTTTTCACATAAAATTTCTCATGGAGGAAATCACTTTATGGGAGGACAATCGAGAATGCTTACTATCGTTGCAGAAAATGAGGGTATTACTCAACGACAGCTTGCTGAAATCATGGATGTGAGACCTGCATCAATGACTGTGATGATAGGAAAGATGGAACTATTTGGACTTGTTGAACGTAAGCAAGACGATAAAGATCAGAGAGTTATGCATATTTATATTACAGATAGTGGAAGAAAAGTTGAGGAGGAATCAAGAATTTCTACTCAAAAGTTAGTTGGGTCCCTATTTCAAAGTCTTTCTGATGAAGAAGTAAAACAAATGCTTATGATTACTGAAAAATTATCTAAATCACTTAATGAAGGTGACTCAGGTGATTTACAATGTGGACTTCATGATCATCATAGACATCATGGATTTCATAAACATCATCATGAGTCAGATGACAACCTTAAGCACTTGTTTAGGAATCTTTAAGGAAAGTTTTAGATATGATACCACAGGAAATTCAAGAAAAAATAAGGTCTGTAATTCAGGAAAAGGGATGTAAATTAACAAGTCAAAGGAGTGCAGTATTAAAGGCTTTTTTTGAAAAAAACTATGAACATATGACTGTTGAAGAGGTTCATTATTTTTCAAAAAGTTATTGTAGTAAGATTGGAATTGCCACTGTATATAGGTGCATACTTTCTTTTGAAAAAATTGGTGTGCTGAGGAAAATTGAAACTAATGAGAAGTATGGAAGATATGAATTGGTAATTCCAGATGAAAAATTTGAGCATCCACATTTAGTTTGTGTAAAATGTGGAAAAATAATTGGAGCCTTTGATAGTGAAATTTTAAAGGAATTGGACAAACAGAAAAAGTTTATTGAGAATATATATGACTTTAAAATCAACAGCCAGAGTAATATTTATTATGGAATTTGTGAAGCATGTAAAGATGCATAATAGTTTAGTTTACAAGAGATAGTTAGTATAGTAATATAATATTATGAAGACACTCGAAAAGTAGATGGAAATTCTGAAAAGATATTTAATTAAGCAACTACTTAGAAGTAACTGGAAAACTATTGGCGTACTTTGAAAAGCATATATTGTTACGGGATAAAGGATATAAACT
>NZ_LROR01000105.1:0-1294 GCF_001675205.1 Clostridium coskatii
CACAATTGGAAAATTTTGATAAAGACTTACGTTCTATACAAGAAGCAAGAGATCTTGCACGTTTAGGAAAAATTGCAGCAGACCAAATTGCTGATTATACTGAAGAACAAATTGATAAAATCCTATGTAATATGGTTAGGGTAGCAGAAGAAAATGCAGTTTGCCTTGGTAAAATGGCTGCAGAAGAAACTGGTTTTGGAAAAGCTGAAGATAAGGCTTATAAGAACCATATGGCTGCTACTACAGTATATAATTACATCAAAGATATGAAGACTATTGGTGTTATAAAAGAAGATAAAAGTGAAGGTGTAATTGAATTTGCAGAACCAGTTGGTTTATTAATGGGTATTGTACCATCTACAAATCCAACATCTACTGTTATTTATAAATCAATCATTGCAATTAAATCAAGAAATGCAATTGTATTCTCACCACACCCAGCTGCATTAAAATGTTCAACAAAAGCAATAGAACTTATGCGTGATGCAGCAGTAGCAGCAGGAGCTCCTGCAAATGTAATTGGTGGTATTGTTACACCATCTATACAAGCTACAAATGAACTTATGAAAGCTAAAGAAGTTGCTATGATAATTGCAACTGGAGGCCCTGGAATGGTAAAGGCTGCATATAGTTCAGGAACACCTGCAATAGGCGTTGGTGCTGGTAACTCTCCATCCTATATTGAAAGAACTGCTGATGTTCATCAATCAGTTAAAGATATAATAGCTAGTAAGAGTTTTGACTATGGTACTATTTGTGCATCCGAGCAGTCTGTAATTGCAGAAGAATGCAACCATGATGAAATAGTAGCTGAATTTAAGAAACAAGGCGGATATTTCATGACAGCTGAAGAAACTGCAAAAGTTTGCAGCGTACTTTTTAAACCTGGTACACACAGCATGAGTGCTAAGTTTGTAGGAAGAGCTCCTCAGGTTATAGCAGAAGCTGCAGGTTTCACAGTTCCAGAAGGAACAAAAGTATTAATAGGAGAACAAGGCGGAGTTGGTAATGGTTACCCTCTATCTTATGAGAAACTTACAACAGTACTTGCTTTCTATACAGTTAAAGATTGGCATGAAGCATGTGAGCTTAGTATAAGATTACTTCAAAATGGTCTTGGACATACAATGAACATTCATACAAATGATAGAGACTTAGTAATGAAGTTTGCTAAAAAACCAGCATCCCGTATATTAGTTAATACTGGTGGAAGCCAGGGAGGTACTGGTGCAAGCACAGGATTAGCACCTGCATTTACATTAGGTTGTGGTACATGGGGAGGAAGCTCTGTTTC
>NZ_LROR01000106.1:0-54548 GCF_001675205.1 Clostridium coskatii
GAATAACCACCTTCACCACGCTGATAAGCTTCAATTACTTTCTTTTTAAATTCAAAACTATATTTTGCCAATAAAAAACCAACCTCCAATCGTTAGATTTTAGGTCTAACTTTTGGGGGTCGGTTCAGCTATTGGTGCTTTATATAGCCTAAAGAGATATTATTTTAGCAGTTTAGTTCCCTCTATCCAACGTTCAGTTTCTTCAATTCCCTTCTCCAATGTATATTCTGGCTCCCAATTTATAAGGTCTCTTGCCTTCTTATAATTGCACTTTAATTTCATAATTTCACTTTGAGGATAAATATGTTTTACATGTCTTACTTTAACTCTGTTTTTCGTAATAATTTGGGCTAATTCATTTATAGTAACATCTCTTCCAGTACCAGCATTAACTATCTGCCCATTAACTTTATCATAGTACCCTGCCATTGCCAAAAATCTTGCACAATCCTTAACATATAGAAGATCTCTAGTCTGCTCTCCTGAACCATATATATTTATATTTCTACCATGCAGTGAATTGTTTATAAATGCAGCAACTACGCCGCCTTCTCCTCCAGTTTTCTGAAATGGTCCATAAGTATTAAAAGGTCTTACAACTACCGTTGGAAGTTTATATGCATTATAATAAGAAAGTACCATATTTTCTGCTGCTATTTTGCTTCCGCCATAAGGTGACACAGGCTTTACTGGATGCTTTTCATCTATTCCTTCCTGCCCTGACACATCATAAACCATACACGTACTAGTAAACACAACTTTACATGGATAAGTATCTTCATTAGGATCAAGTACCCAGCCGTCTCCATCCACCTTTCCATTTCTACCAAACATTTGAATTCTAGCTCTCTCAAGTATATTAAAAGTACCTACTACGTCGTTATAAAAAGTAGTTTTTGGATTCTCAATGCTGTCTTGAACATTTATAGATGCTGCCAAATGATATACTATATCGAACTTTTCTTTAAATATTTCATCTAACTTATTTTCGTCTCTTACGTCTCCACCTATAAACTTGAAGTTAGGATTATTTTTAAATTCCTGTATATTCTCAATTCTTCCATTAGATAAATTATCAAAAGCTGTAACTCTATGACTATCTTTCAGCAGTTTTTTTACCATCCAGTGTCCAATAAAGCCAGCTCCTCCTGTAACTAATATGTTCATCATATTCTACCTCTTTTCCAAATATAAAAATAATTAATAATTAAGAGTTAAGAATTACTAATTCTAGTTGTGAACTGATTACTTCATATTATTTAATTTATTCTATAAAAGTATTTAATATCCTCTTTTATCTTATAAATATGGCCCCGTCATATCTGAGCACTGTTACTTCTCCTCATCTTGCCATCATATTAAAGTAATATCTATTATTTTTTCTCTGATGAGTAAAAGAGTCGTACCTATAAAATCAAATTTTTTTGTTATAGCATAAGGCATAAAATTCCACTTCATGAAGTGGAATTAAAAAATCTATGCTTTTCTTTTTAATAAAATTAACTTAGAAGTTGTGAAACAATACTATTTTCTAACCTAGATGATTGACAGTCCAGTGCATTAGTGGCATTTTCTAAAATCGTTTTGGAATTATTTAATGCAATACGTGCAGTATACTCATCCATAGCTTTTAATTTACATAAGTCTTTAACTGTCATATCTACTACCATATTCTGATACATAGCATCATCTGCAAGTCCTCCTATTTGGCTTTTTATATTATCAGAATACTTATCCAAAGGTTTTATCAAATTATTCTCTATTCTACTAGTGTCCTTCAATATATCTGTTATACCTAGTTTTCCTTCAATATGAAATTTCTCATCGCCATTTTTTCTTTTATTATCTTTATCTACATCAGAGTCAATACTTATATCAAAAGGTTTTAAATCTATAACAATATCAGATCCATGATTAGTTTCTACATTAATCTGATTCTCTCTAAAAGTATTATCTCCAAAAGTAGAGTTTACTACACTATTCATATAACTTATTATTTCATTGGCCTGTTTTTCTGCAGCTTTCTTATCTTCATCTGTCAATTTACCACTATTATATTCAGAAGATATTTGTTTCAATTTCTGCGACATATCTTTTAATGAATTTACAGCTTTATTCTCATCTTGAAGAAAAGAAACTCCTTCTTGTATATGTTTCTCTGAAGTTTGTGCCTTACTTAATTCAGCTTCTAATTCATTTACTTCTAAAGTATCAGCCATAGATTTTTGAGAATCTAGCCTTGTTTTTACTGCATTTGCCAATTTTTTATTTTGATTATTGTAGATACTTAAAAAACTACTTTTAAATTTAATTTTTGAAATATTCATAATTACACACCTTTCTACTTAAAAGTTGAGAATTAACAACGGATAGCTAAATACTTCATTTCTCTTTTATTAACTATTTATGTTATCGTAGATAAATGGAAATCTTTACACCAAAGTAAATAATAAATAATTAAGTTTCCCATATTTGTAACGATAAAAGTTTTGGGAAGATATCATTATATAAAATCTGTTTTGGAGATGATTACATGACTATAAACTCAATTCAATCAAAAGCTGTAAATATAAATGGTTTATCTCGTGATAATAAACTAAGCAAAAAAAACAAAAAAATTCAATAAGTAATATTAAATCTAATAATAATGTAATTCAAGCTTTAGAAAAAGAATCAATTCAGGATCAAATCCAGGGAATTAAAGATAGCAATAAGGCTGATTTTTAGCTATCGCAAAAAATCTTTAAATTTGTATGAACCTGCAATGTTTCGCCTTAGCAAGATGAATTACAATTAGCTTCTACCTTCCTCCAATTTCCTTACATTTTAATTTTATTACAAATAATTACATTTGGTAAAAATAAACACCAACAGCTTATATGCTAGCTATCGATGCCTACTTACATCTTTCAGAATTTATACTCCCGAGGTACTTTTAAGGAATTTCTCCAAATCATTAAATTCATTAATATACACCTTTCTGATTCTTTCAACTATATTTTTAGCAGTAATTTCATCATACATGTGAGATGTTCTATTCCTATCTAACATCATCTCAATCCATAAGTCCCCATTAGTATTATATTGTGTTTAAAGGCCACTTTTATGGTGCTTCTTGGTGCTAGAGCTTCGTCCAATATTCCTTGATCCTCAAGATACAACTTCATAACTTTCCAACTTTGCTCAAATATAAATTCAAATCTTTGAATAATACCATCTATTATTATATCATCTGTAATATCTTTTTCTAAGGCTTCTCTTAATCTAGTCAATGCATTTATAAAATCACATATTCTTTCATTTAATCTTTTCATTATATATAACAACACCTTCTTTTAATATATTTTCTATTAATTCCTCTTTACTAATTTCATTAATGGATAATATATCAAAGCTTAAACACGTATTTAATTCATTTAAATCCATATTTATTTTTGCTAAAATTAAATGAGTTACACCTTCACCAAATATACATAGATCTATATCAGAATTATTCCTATTATCTCCTCTAGCCCGTGACCCAAATAACAAAACTTTTTCAATTTCTGTATATCTACTAAAAATCAATTCTAACTCACTTTTAAACTTATCGTCTATCAATTTTAATCACCCATACTAAAAATAAGATTCTGCCACCTGCTTCTAAAAAAGTAATTCATTATCCATATTACACCACTCTACATTACAAGTTTAACATTTCATTATTACAAATTCAACATGCAAATTCCTAGTGGAATATCTAACAATAAACTTCCACTATATTCTTTTGCCTGCTACCTACATTCTATATAATTGCTTTAACACACCATTTAAGGCTTGAAGTATACGCTCCCTCATGCCTTCCCATGACATTTGATTTCGACTTTTAATAAATGTATTATTTAAATTTTCCAAGATGGCAAAAAAGAACAACCACTTACACCTATTCCTAATTTTGAAAAATTTACATCTCTGGGGTTCTAAAGCATTTTGATCCTGTTTCTTGCCTGCTCATAGTTGCCACACATATTATAATATTCTATAGCTTTTTCTCTAAAACCAAGCACTTCATAAATAACACCTATATTATAATAAGAATTGTATGTAGTTATTCCTTCTACCTTACTATACGAAAATTTAGTACACTCTAAAAAGCTTTCTACTGCCTGTGTAAACTTAGCATTATTCATATATATTAGTCCCATAAGGAAATGAAAATCAGCAGACTTTGAGTAAAACTCAATACAGTTTTCTAAAATAAGTGCCTCTGAGTACCTATTGCTATTAATTAAAGAATATCCATAGGTCTCTACCAAATCCTCAACATATTCCAGCCTAAAATCCAACTGAAAGGATAAGGCTCTTTCAAAATAGAAAGCAGAAGCTTTATAGTCCTTCATCATATAATAGGACTTACCTAGTTGAAAATAAAGATAAGGATCTTCTGTATTATTTTTTACTGCTATTTCCAATAAGTCTATATTTCTTTTAAGTTTATCTGTTCTTTTTAATACTTCCTTTGTATAGCCTACATGCTCTGCAGTTATATCTACCATATGTGTTTCATAAGTTTTGCCATCTAAAGCTGTAATCTGTTCATGGATTATTCCTTCATAGTGAAAATAGTTTTTATTAAAAAGTCTATTTACCCTCTCTATATATTTCTTATCTCTACTCGAATCCTCCATTATATTAATTCTCTGAATCCTACCCACTTTATTTTTATTTGAAGAATTGTTTATAAATCTATCTATATTATATCTAAAGAACTCTGTTACAAACTCATCTGCATCTAAAACAAGTATCCAATCATTTAATGCTTTTGATATAGAAAAATTTCTAGCTTTGGAAAAATCGTTGCTCCACTTAAAATCATAAATTTTATCTGTAAACTCTAAAGCAATAGACTTTGTACTATCTTTTGATCCTGTATCTATAATAACTATCTCATCCACAAAATTAGCTATTTTTGATAAACAATTTTTTAAATTTTCTTCTTCATTCTTAACTATCATGCATAAAGTTAACATATTTTTACCTCTATAATTTAGTAATAAGCTTCTACTTTATTATAATCTATAACAATCATCTTTTTCCATTATTAAAGGTATATTTTTATTATGGTCACAAAAAGTTAATTTCATGCAAACATTAGTTCTTTTTAGCCAGCTATGTATACTAAAAAAGAGCATCCATTGCTGATTGCTCTTAAAATTTCCAAAATTTACATCACTGGGGTATCTTTATAAAGATTTTAAAAGTTCAATTATACCTTCTGGTTTACGATCGACTTGCATAAACATTGCCTGACAACACTGATAAAGAATATTCTGCTTCGTATATTCCATCATTTCCTTAGCTATATCAGCATCAGTTATTCTAGATTCTGCAGCTTCTAAATTTTCAGCAGTATTATCAAGATAGTTTATTCTATATTCTAATGCATTTTCCATAGCCCCCAAACTAGACCTTGAAGACGACACTTGATTTATAGCATCATTATAAATTTTTATTGCAGCTCTGGCATTTTCAGGTGTAGAAAGATCTAAAGCATGCCCTGAAGCATCATTACATTTTGTAGTTGAAAATCTACCTGTAACACTTCCATCCTTTGATTTTATTTCAGCACCAGCTGCTCCACTTATATTGATTGCATTTGATTTCATATCTGGAATTGGTACTCCCATAATTTGACCTTGGTTTGCACCCACTTGAAGTTTAAGATTAGAGTTAGCCTTATCGCTTCCATCAGGATCTAACAATTTTATTGTGTTAAATTCTGTATCCGTAGCAATCTTATTAATTCCTGAGGTCAGCTCATCTACCTCTATCTGTATATTTTTTCGATCCTGGTCGGTTAAAGTACCATTAGATACTTGAACTGCTAACTGCCTAAGTCTTTGAAGCATTGATGTAGTTTCATTTAAGGCTCCATCTGCAACTTGAATTGCAGAAATACCATCCTGTGCATTTCTTGATGATTGCTGGAGTCCCCTTATTTGTGCTTCCATTTTTTCTGAAATACTAAGCCCTGCCGGATCATCTGCTGCACTATTAATTCTACGCCCTGAAGAGATCCTTCTCATAGCTCTACTTGCAAAAGCTAAATGTATATTCATATATCTACATACCATTATGGCATCAATATTATGATTAATAAACATACAACTACCTCCATATAAGGCTTTGTGGCAGTTATCCTTTACTACCAACATTTACACATATAATCTTTTTTCGTATAGCTTTCATGATTACTTTAGGAATTTTTATATAAAAATAAAGATATGCTACTTTTTTTACATTACATAAATTCATCAATATCATTATTTGTTTAAATAATTTCCAAATCTGTCTATTATATATTTGATTCGTTCATCATCAATCCCTGGCCAAACACCTATCCAAAAAGTATTATTCATAACAATATCTGTATTTTTTAAATCTCCAATTGCTCTATACTTTATGTTATTTTCCGTAAATAAAGGCTGCTTTAATATATTACCTGCAAACAATAACCTTGTTCCTATCTTATTTTCTTCTAAAAAATTAATAATATCATTTCTATTAAATTTAGAATTTTTCCTTATAGTTATAGGAAATCCAAACCAACTTGGTTCACTATTTTCTGTTGGCTCCGGTAAAATTAAATGTTCCTCAAATTGTTTTAACCCATAATACAATTTTTTATAATTTTCTCTTCTTTTTTTTATAAATTTGGGTAATTTTTTAAGTTGAGATACACCTATGGCTGCCTGCATATCAGTGACTTTTAGATTATATCCGAAATGCGAATATACATATTTATGATCATATCCAAATGGCAAATCTCCATGCTGCTGTGAAAATCTTTTGCCACAAAAGTTATCTCTTCCTGGTGAACATATGCAATCTCTTCCCCAGTCCCTTATAGAACGAATTATATTATGTAAATTCAAATCATTTGTAACTACAGCTCCACCTTCACCCATGGTTATATGATGTGCCGGATAAAAACTATATGTCGATATATGTCCAAAAGTTCCCGTATATTTACCATTGTATTCAGCACCAAGAGCATCGCAATTATCTTCTATAACCCACAAATTATACCTTTTAGCTAATTTCATTATTACATTTAAGTTAAATGGATTGCCTAAAGTATGTGCTAAAATTATAGCTCTTGTTTTATCAGATATGGCATTTTCTATATTATCCGCTTTTATATTATATGTTTTCAAATCTACATCTACAAATACAGGTACAAGATTATTTTGAATTATAGGCGATACTGTTGTTGGGAAACCAGCCGCAACAGTTATTACTTCATCGCCTGGTTTCAATCTTTTTTCTCCTAATTTATAAGATGTTAAGGCTGTAAGTGCTATCAAATTCGCAGAAGATCCTGAGTTTACAAGTGAGCAATATTTTACACTTAAAAAATCAGAAAATTTCTTTTCAAACATATCTGCATATCTACCTGATGTCAGCCACATATCCAAAGATGCATCGATTAAGTTAGCTAAATCATTTTCATCCAATACCTTGCCTGATGCTGGTATGTAAGTTTTACCTGGTATAAACTTATTTGTTGACTGCTTATTATGATAAAATTTTCCAGCTCTATTTATAATGTCCTCTCTAGCAGACTTTTCATCAAAACTTGAGTTGTTCATTTTCATTCACTCCATATCAAATTATGTATTTTAGCTTCATTTTCATAATCTCCTATTTGTTTCATGGTATAATCATACATATTTTCATTACTATCTTCATAATATTTTTTATACCACTGCATTGTATTATCTACAGCCTTCTCTACGTTATATACCGGATACCACTTCAAATAGGTATTAGCTTTACTTATATCCAGTTTTAGTAGATTTGCTTCATGGGGTTGAATTGATCTATCTATTTCAATTTCACCTTTTTCTAAATTTTTTACAGCAAGTTTTAAAATTTGCTGAACATTTAATACATCAGTACCTTTTGGCCCAAAGTTCCATCCACCACTATATTTTTCCTTATTTTGAAGCATTAACGCACCAAGCCATAAGTAACCTGATAAGGGTTCCAATATATACTGCCAGGGTCTTGTTGCCAATGGATTCCTTATTACAATTGACCTATCTTCAGAAACTGCCCTTATAAAATCGGGTATCAATCTATCTTTAGCCCAATCTCCTCCACCAATTACATTTCCTGCTCTAACCGAAGACAAGGCAATACCACTTTTATTATAAAAACTATTTCTATATGCTGATACAACAAGTTCGTCACAGCCTTTACTTGAACTATACGGATCATATCCCCCCATAGGATCTGTTTCCCTATATCCATATATCCATTCTTTATTTTCATAGCATTTATCTGTAGTAATAACTACCACAGCTTGTACACTTTCTACCTTCCTAGCTGCTTCTAATACATTAACTGTTCCCATAATATTCGTTTCATATGTTTCTCTAGGTTCCTTATATGAAATTCTCACAATTGGTTGTGCAGCCAAATGAAAAACTATATCAGGTCTGTATTCTTTGAAAACATTTATTAATTTAGAATAATCTCTTATATCCCCAATTATACTTGTAATTTCAGTACCTAACTTACAAACTTTAAACATAGAAGGTTCTGTTGGAGACTCTAGTGAATACCCTATAACCTTTGCGCCAATTTTTTTAAGCCATATGGAAAGCCATGAACCTTTAAAACCAGTATGTCCTGTTACAAGTACTCTTTTTCCATCGTACACATTATTAAATAAATTATTCTCCATATGCTTCCTCTACCTTATATTTATCATGATTTAATTTTACATTTTTAAGCCCTTCATCTATTCCCAAAGGCTTAATTTTTAAAAGTGATATTAACTTATCAACTTTTAGCCCTGCATTAAGTGGTCTACTAGCAATTTGGCCTAAAGATATTGTTTTTACTGGGATTAATAAACTTTTATTTAATTCTAAAATTTCTGCTGCTCTTACCGCAAATCTATATCTATCAATAACATCGTTTCCAACTACATTAATTACACCTTTAATATCTTTATCGCAAGATTTCTCAATTATCATTGATAAATCATTACAATATGTTGGACTACTTATTTGATCATTAGGTATTTTCATAGATTTATTTTTACTAAGATTATTTATTAATTGCATTATAAAATTTTTAGAATTTAGATCCCATCCGTATATAACTGTTGTTCTTGCGATTAAATAGTCCTTAATTTCACTTTTAATAATTTTTTCAGCCTCGAGCTTTGTTTTTCCATAATAATTTATAGGAAATTCTGCATCTTCTTCATCATATGGTCCGTTCTTACCATCAAATACATACTCTGTAGATATATAAACAACCCTACAATTATATTTTTTGCAAAACCCTACAATATTTTTTATTCCAATTACATTTATTTCGTAAGCTTCATCTTTATTTGCTTCACAATACTCAACATTAGTTAAAGATGATGTTATTATTACTATATTTGGTCTTACTTTATCAAAAGTACTTTTAATGCTATCTAACTGCATCATACTTAAATATTCAAAGCTATTCATTTCATTTTTAAAATATGTACCATATGTTTCATAATAAGTATTAAGTTTAAAAGCTTTATATAATTCTTTTCCTAAAAATCCTGATGCACCTACGATCAATACTCTTTTCAACATATCACTACCTATCTTTTAATTTCCAATCATATTTTATTAAATCATTTTTATGAGGATCTAAACGAATCATTTTATCATCCTTATGTATAGTACTAATAAGGTCAGCAACTATTGCCTCATCATTTCCTACACACTTAAATCCGTTCCACACATTAGGAGGTATTTGAACAAGACAGTAATTTTGATCACCCAAATATATTTCTTGAATTTCACCTCTTGTTGTTGAACCTTCTCTATCATCAAATAAAACCAATTTTATCATACCTTTAATTACAGCATAATTTAGAATAGCACTTTGATGAAGATGCCATCCCTTAACAACTTCAGGATATATAGTTGAGAAATATATTTCTCCAAATCCTTTAAATTCACTATCACAAGATTCCTGCATCTTCATTATAGTGCCTCTATCATCTGGTATTTTCCTTAATGGCTTTACTATCACTCCATCTATCATATCGCAGTCACCTTCTTATTAATCCCATATTTTCCATGGTGCATTACCACTTTTCCACAAATTTTCAAGCTCTATTTTATCTCTTAAAGTATCCATCGGCTTCCAAAATCCTTTATGCTTATATGCAGAAAGTTGATCTGAATTAGCTAAAGTCTCTAATGGTTCTTTCTCCAGTACAGTAGTATCATCTCCTAAATAATTAAATATTTGAGGTTCAAATACAAAAAATCCACCATTAATCCATCCACCATCACCTACAGGCTTTTCTACGAATGTATTAACTTGTCCATCTTCACTAATATTAAGTGCTCCAAATCTTCCTGCAGGTTGAACAGCTGTAACAGTAGCTATTTTTTTATGTAGTTTATGAAAATTCAAAAGTTCATTTATGTTAACGTCAGAAACCCCATCACCATATGTAAGCATAAAAGTTTCATCACCTATGTAATCTTTAATTCTTTTTAATCTACCACCGGTCATAGTATTAAGACCTGTATCAATAAGTGTAACTTTCCACGGTTCAGCCTTACTATTGTAATATCTTATATCACCTGAACACAAATCTACTGTCATATCACTCATATGAGTATGATAGTTAGCAAAATACTCTTTTAACATATATCCCTTATATCCACAACATACTATAAAATCATTTATACCATAATACGAATATATATTCATTATATGCCATATTATAGGTTTACCACCTATGTCAACCATAGGTTTAGGCTTTAGCATTGTTTCTTCAGTAATTCTTGTACCAAATCCACCTGCAAGTATAACTGCATACATTCTTATCATCACCCCTAATCTACATTTTTTGAAGTATTTCTATTGTAACAACTTTACATTAACTTTTTTATCTTTATATTTTAAATATAACTTTTAATTAATAATTTACCATAAGACTACTCTTGTTTAGCTATATTAATTACATAATACTTAATTAATGACTTTTTATAATCATCTTTTGAACTAAATAATATATTAGCCTTAATACTATCTAGTAAATTACTATTTAAGTTATACATCTCTGTTTTAGTACTTTTAGCATAATATCCATGATTCTTTAGCATATTATAAAATTTATCAATTGTTATATTCTTTAAACTTATCTGACTAATATTTAAATCTACACTATTATTTTTAAGTAATTTAATAAAACTATTAGTATTTTCTAACTTTAGTAGTAGTTGTCCATGACTTGTCAGCAAATGTACCATTTGTTCTAAAATTTCATATGGATTATCATAGGAATTTATAGGCTTTCCTAATATAATATAATCAAATTTATCTCCTTTAAAATGTTGAAAGAGATACTCTATTCTATCTACTTCAACTTTTCCATCACAAATAGTTTTTAAATCAAGCCAGTATTTTGCTGCCGTAGAAAAAGAAGATAACCTTGTATCAAAAATGCCATTATTTCTAAGTTTATTTTTCAATTCTAATATAGGTGTACCACAAAGTACATCTATTCCAAGTATATTATATTCACATTTATTAAATTGTATTTCTGCAGAAGATATCATCGTACATTCATAATTACTTGCATCATTCCATGCATCAATACCATAATATTTATCTTTAAATATTTTTCTACCTTCCTGTAATGATTTACTTGAAACAGCTACCCCCTTATCTGTAATTTTTCCTGCATGACATACAAAAGCATCTTTGCATAAAACAGCTTTGTATCCTGCTCTTCTCACCCTAAATGTTATATCATCATCTGCAAAATCATGAAAAAATCCATAATCTATAAACCCAATAACATCTAAGCATTCTTTTTTAAATAAAGTTCCTAACGTAATTAGCCTAACACGTTCTTCCCATTTTCTTGAATCTGAAACGTTGTATTTTTCAGCCTTTACCTGCATATCATCAAAATCTTTATATCCCAAATTTATGCTTTGTTGATTAGTTACATAATCACAAACAGGATTAACCATACCTATCTTGTCATCAGACATTGCACATTTAAGCATGTTTGAAAGCCAATTTTTTGTAACATAAACATCATTAGGCATATTTATGATATATTTTCCATTGCTTTCTTCGTAACCACATTTTGCTCCATATCCTGCAGCAACATTTTTGGTAATCCTTACGACCCTTTTTCTTGGATGTTTTACATCTTTGAAATATTCAAATGTTCCATCGTTTGAACCATTGTCAACTAAAATAAGTTCATAGTCAACATCCTTCGTATATTTAAGGACACATTCAACACATTTTTTTGTATACTTTTCCAAGTTATTATAAGCTAGTATAAAAATACTAACTATTGGATTACTATCTTCACGTGTTGCATCAAGATAATTCTTTCTTAAAGTATAAACATTATTTTGAGATTGTAATTTAATCTTGCTCCGAGGACTCTTTACAACAACTTCATAATTCATCATTTTTATCTCACTTATATGATTATAAATCTGTTTCTTCAATTCAATATCATCAGTTAATTCTAAAGTTTTATTATAAATTTTAATGGCATTATCATATTCTCCAATATTTTCATAAAAACAAGCTAAATTATAATTTAGCTCAAAGCTATCTCTTAATAATTTTATACCGCCTAAACACACATTTCTTTCATCAAGTAATTTATTCTCAATAGCACCCAAAGCAATCTTCATAGAATATGCATTTTTTTCAAATACTACCTTGTATTCTTTAGATTCTATATTAGTATTTAAAAATTTCTTATTATAAAATACAGGATCATACCAACCAACTTTTTTTAATAATTCAGCTCTACACATTAGCACACATGGAAGTAAACTAGCTTTCTCATTCATTTCTTGAATATTACTAAACTTTAAGTCAATTCGATGAAGATTAGACATACTACTTGCACCTGACGAAACATATCCTATTTTATCATCAGATTCAATACACTTTATCAAGTCATCTAGCCAATTGTAAGTAAAAATAAAATCATTACAAACACATGCAATATATTTTCCATTAGAATAAAATATTCCCTCATCAAATCCGTTACATATCCCAACATTTTTTTCTATATTCACTATTTTCACATTATCAAGACTATCAAAATAATCTTTTGTTTCATCCGTAGATCCATTATTAACAAGTATCAATTCATAATTAATATCTTTTGTAAACTCTAAAATGCTTTCTATACACTTTTTCGTATAATCTAAATGATTGTATGCAAGTAACACTACACTAACCAAATTATTTTTATTTTTTCTCTTATCTGTATATGTAACTTTATTCTTAGATTCAACAGTATTAAAAACTTTTTTTAAAAACATAAGAGCTAAATTGTAATACTCATCTGCAGTCTTTTTTAATTTTATACACAACTCATTATAATTTTTATTTATATTTTCTATATTATTTATAATTTTACCAGCATTCATATCAAAAGCTGACAAAAACATAGTATCTTCCTTGATAATAGATTTAAGATCAAGAAAATCTAAATCACATCCAATTGATATAAAAGGTTTTCCTAACCCTGCCGCTATAGTTGATACAATAGTCCCCATATCAATTATCATACTGCTGTTATTGATCATATTTAGTAATTTAAATGTGTCTTTACTAGGAATATATTTTACATTTTTATCTTGAAATCTATTTATAAATTCTTTACATTTATTTTCTTCACCTGTGGAAGTTATAATTATTTTGTTACCCTTATTTAAAAGAATTTGTACTAATATTTCAAGTTGTTCCTTATTCCATCTTAAATCATCTTCATTTATTTTGTTTCCATGCTTAGTATAGTTTATAAATATATACTTTTCAAACGGCACTTTTTCCATTCCTTCAGAATATCTATTAACATCTTTAAATCTACACAAATGCATCAATATGTTACCAATTACATTTAATTTATCATTTTTAAATAGTTTACCAGAAATGTATCCACTGAAAGCTGCAACAAGCCAATGGACTTTTTCTATTTTTAAATCTGTTTTTTCTTTACCTTCTTCAATAATTTTTACCGTCTCTTTCAATTTATCTTTTCCTAGCTCCGTATATCCATTAAAAGATATTATAGGTAAATTGCATTTCAAAATATTATTATAAATATGTTTATACTTTTCATCCATGTTTAGTTTTCTCATATTAAAAAAAACTAAATCATAAAAGTTTAAATTTTCATTCATATTACTTAAGTTATGTACTATTGCATTTATTCCAACTTCTTTTATTAAGTTTTTGAAGATATCAAAAAAAATATCATCTTCAAATTCACTAATAAACAATAAATTGTAGTATCTTCCCATATTTTCTCCTCTCATTATGTTACTTATATTAACTATTGAACATATTCTTTTATCAAATTTAAACTTTTTGCCTTTAATATATCGTTACTACTTCTTTCTTCAATCCACTTTAAGTAATCAAATAAAGCATCATTTTTATAACCACCGCATTTTAATGCCTTTTCTATAAAGCTTATAGATTGTTGGTAATTATTTAATCTATAATAGCAAACTCCTATCCTATCATACAAATATCCCTTAAACGTCATATAATCATCATCTATTGAAATTTTAAAATTTTCAATTGCCATTTCATAATAACCTAATGCCATAAAAAGCTGCCCTACATCCTTCGAAATGTCATTTTCAAAATACTTTTTCATATTATAGGCTTTTTTCATATCATCTGTATTTCCTAGCAATATAAATTCCTTAAGGATATTTAAAAAATCCATTTTATCTTCATCAATAAGAACTATATCTTTATGTCCAAGATAAATTAATATAAATCTTCTAAATGAAGGTTTTACAAAACCTAAAATTTCACTTATGATATCTTTATTTTTAGATAAAATAGCCGAAATAACTGAAAATAATTGATATGTATATCCCCAATCATTAAAATAACAACTTGAAAAATACTTATATGACTCTTCAAAATTTCCATTACATAACAACATAAAAGTTAAAGAACTATCCTCTTTTTTGAATCTATTATGCCATATATTAACATAATACATAAGTACTTTGCCTAACTTTAATTTTGATAATTCTTTGACTAAGAATCCTACTTCTTTTTCATTATTTTCATCATATACAGACTTTAAAAGTAATATTATATCTTCAGCTGTTTCGTTTTTTATTATATTTATTAGCTTGGCAAAAGCTATCTCATTATCAAATTTACATTTTAATGATTTTACATAATATTCTAGTGCGCTGATATAATCATTTTTGAAATTATATATTATCCCCATATTATGGTATATTTCAGGAAGTAATCCTTCCACAAAATTCTGTTCTATACCATGATATTTTTTCTGCATTTCCACTGCTTCAAGAAAAAATTTCAAAGCATTTTCAAGTTTATTATTAATCAAATTTATCTTAGCCTTTTGACTATAAAACATAGGATGTAAAGGAAATTTTAAAACAGCTTCATCTATTTGCTCTATAACTTTCTCATAAGGATTATCTAGCCTTATCATACATTCAATTATAATTATATAGGCCTTTGAATTAGTCCCCATATTTTCAAAACCTGTTTCTATAAACTTTTTCATATAATCCATTGCTTTTTCATATTGTTTAAGTCCATAGTATGTATCTCCTAAATAATAATACAACATTTCTCTAGGATTTTTATCTTCCTTTTCTTCCTGTAATAATAATTTTAAATTTCTGTCAAATTTACTTTTAGAAATATCCTCTGAATAACCTGTATGATAAATAACAAGACTATTGTCATCTACTGTTGCTGATGATAATCCTTTTCCTTGATTTAGTACTACTTCATGAATTTTGTAATGGTACCTCAATCTTTTACTATTTCTAAAAATTCTTATGACATGTGCAGAACTCCTTTCTCTTCCATCAGAACTATCAATATTTACTAACTTTATAAGCAGGCCATCTATATCATCTTTTACCTGATTCAACAAATTAAAAATATTTTTTTCTGTCCCACCGTAAAAATATTCATCTGCATCAAGATAAATAATCCAATCTCCATTTGCATGATTGAGTGCCACATTTCTTGCAGAAGCAAAATCGTCATTCCACTCATAATAATAAACTTTTGCACCGCATTTTTTTGCAATTTCTACTGTTTTATCTGTAGAACCCGTATCCACTACAATTATTTCATGAACTATATCTTTAAAGCTGTCTATACATCTTTTTATATTTTTTTCTTCATTTTTTGTCATAATACAGCCGCTAATTTTCATACATAACTCTCCTTCTGTCTATTATTTTTATACAAAATCAACAAATACTTGGTGTTCTATAAAAATAGCAGATATTAAATAAGGAGCAGAGTTGCCTCTACTCCTTTATTTATTTGAAAATAAAGATTTAAAAATCTCACTTCAATTTTAGTTATTATCTTAATAACTGAAGTACTTGCTGCGGCTGTTGATTTGCTTGAGCAAGCATTGCTTGAGCAGCCTGGCTAAGAATATTGTTTTTTGAGTAGTTAGACATTTCTTTAGCCATATCAACATCTCTAATTCTTGATTCAGCTGATGTTAGATTTTCACTTGAAGTTCCCAAATTGTTTATTGTATGTTCTAGTCTATTTTGGAATGCACCAAGTTTTGATCTTTCTGATGAAACAGCTTCTATAGCATTGTTTATAACTTTAACAGCGTTTGTTGCATTTGGTGCAGTTGATACATCAAGAGCAGCTTCTCTTAATATGGAATCTGTTCCATTTGTTACAGTATTTGCAGTAGTAAATTTAGCTCCTGCTACTGAAGCATCAGCACCTGCTTTACCTGTAATAGCTAATGCAATTGATCTCATATCTGCAATATCAATTGTAAATTGCTGACCTTGATTTGCACCAACCTGGAATGTAGCTTTAAAGTTCTGCTGACTACCACCATCAGTAACCTTTACACCATTACCAGCAGCACCCTGTAATTTTGATGTTACAGTAAGTGCAGCTCCTGTATTTGTCATAACTACATCATTAAAAGCAGTACCATACTGAGTAGTTAATTTTCCTACTACAGCTGCTGCATCAGATGCGCCGCTTATATCTACACCAACATTTGAACCTGAATAAGCACCTTTACTTGCATCATAGAATTCAAATTCATGTCCTCCTACAGTAATTCCTTTTCCTATAAGATCCGTTGTTGTTCCGCCAGTAGGAAGCGCTAGTGTAATTGATTTACTTGCAGATGTATAAGTTGTTGTTCCTAGTTGAGCTATTGTTACAGCAGCACTAAGTGCATTACCTGATGCTCCACCAATATTACCGGCATCACCATCAAATTGTCCGCCCTGGTTTGCTTTTATAGTAATTCCACCTGTTGCCGCAGTTACTGTATAACCACCTTTTAAGTAAGAATTTTGAGATATTATAGTATTCAACGCACTAGCAATACTTGCTCCTGCTGAAGTAGCATCTCCACCTGTGGCACTATCAGCCTTTATATGTGCAGTTATAACATTTCCTACAGTCTCTATGTCTCCATTTATCTTTCCATTATCTGTAGTTACAGCATTTGAATCTACTACCAAGTTAACTTGAACTCCATTTATTGTAACTCCAAGTGTTTGTCCAGAAGTTAAAGGACCGCCAGCAGTAATAAGCTGTGTTGCTTCTGTAAGTGTTACAGTTCCATCTGATAAAACAGTATCAGTAAATGTGCCTGTTTTTGCTAAATTTTGAGTTCCATCACCCTTTAAAAGCGATTGAGTGTTGAATTCTGTGGTGTTACCTATTCTGTTGATTTCAGATGAAAGTTGATTCATTTCCTTTTGTATTTCTCCTCTATCAACAGTAACATTTGTGTCATTACCAGCTTGTACAGCAAGTTCTCTCATTCTTTGAAGAATTGATGTAGTTTCATTCAATGCACCTTCAGCTGTTTGAACCATTGAGATACCATCTTGAGCATTAGATGAAGCTTGATCAAGTCCATTAATCTGGCCTCTCATTTTTTCTGATATTGCGAGTCCAGCTGCATCATCTGCTGCACTATTGATTCTAAGACCTGAAGAAAGTTTTTGCATTGATTTGCTTGCATTTGTTGAGTTAATGTTCATGTTTCTTATAGCATTATTAGCTGCTAAATTGTGATTAATTATCATAATATTTCCCTCCCTGAATTTTGTTTATTTAGTACACTTCCTTGCGTACTTTTTTATTTATAGTTAAACCCGAAGGTTTACTAACAAGATTAAAGTTCAAAGTTTAAATATCAAATATCAATTTAGGTTGATTTTCAGCTAACGCTGAAAACCTTCATTTCAATTAACATTTAATCAGTTGAAATGTCAATTCTTCGTTATTTGTTCTTTGAACTTTGTTATTTATTAATAAAAAAGGAGCCAACCATCCCCCCTCATCAGCATCCTGCTGAATTACGGAAACAATTGACTCCTCCTGAGTTCTTTATTAAATTGTGGCTTTTTACAGCTTTAACTTAATTTTTTATTTATATTTAAGCTCTAAGGTTTACTAACAATGTAAAGTTCAAAGTTTAAATATCAAATATCAATTTAGGTTGATTTTCAGCTAATGCTGAAAATCTTCATTTTTTGTTATTTGTTCTTTCAACTTTGTTATTTTATTTAGCTTGTCTAAGTTTTTGCTGCTGCTCCCAAACTTCACCCCTTGTAATTTCTACATCTCTAGGAGCATCTATGGCAAGTCTTAAGTCGCCTTTATCACTTTTTACAACTTTAATTTTTATATTATCTCCAATTACCACATATTCTCCTGGCTTCCTGCCTAATACTAACATTTAATGTCCCTCCCTGGATTCTTATAATCAAAAAAGTACAACTAATACACCTACTCACTTCTGCCTCCTGCAGAGTATAATAGGTATACTAGTCGTCCTGACTTTCTCTCTATAAAATTTTATATTAATTTTTCGATATGTTTGTAAAAAACTTTATATCCATTTGATATATTTTTTTCTTATGTTTCCTTCTATTTCTATCTATTTAATTATTCGTTTTAAATTTAAAAAGCTTTATATAAAAAATAAAAATATATTTATAAATAACTTCTATTTTAACTATCATACATAAAGCTAATATACTTCTTACCTCTGATGCTGCTTTATTAATTTTTTCAACTCAGCAGTAATATTGCTCATACACTTATCCCTGTACTTATATATTTTTAAATTATACATTATCTTTTTAATCTGAGTAATATTTTCTGAATCAGTAACCATTATTTTAACTTCTTCATCTTCATTTAAAGTATCGACATACTTATACATTACAATATCCATAATTGCTAATAGTTCTGGGCTCAGCTGTGTTTTCACTTCAATTTGATTAAATTTCTCTACTGCTTTATTAATATTTATGTTTCTATCTCCAATTAAAAAACTATATAAATTATTTAAACAACTTATACCTTCCTTAATTAGATTACTTTTAATATTAATTTCTTTTAATATGTTTTTCATATTAATTTTAATATCCAATTGCTTTAAATCTTCTGAATCATCTGTTAATTCTTTAATTATATTTATTAAATCAGTACCATTTAAAATATCTTCAGATAACTTAATTCGTTCCTGTCTATTTTTTTCAATATCTATTTTTAATTTATTAAGAGAATTAACTAATTGTTCAAATTCATCTGCATAAAGTCCACTGTAATTTGAAAATGCTGAAGCTATAAAATTTACTCTATTATGATTTCCAAAATAATGTCTTAATATTTTATCTAAATCCTCTTCCTTTTTAAATAGACCAATAGAAACTTTACTACTGCTCAATATATTTTCTAAATTACCATAAAGTGCAGCAATTTTTATGATTTGAAAATCACTTTCAAGTACAAGGATATTATTATTGGGATATTTCTTATGTAATGCATCAATATGATAACCAATACCAAATCCAAAAACAATTATAACATCATTTACATATTTTAATTTAATTTCATCGACGAACCCATTTATATCCGATCCATCTTCTTTACAAATAGCTTTCCACATATTTTTATTGTAAATAAATGGTATTACATAATTATCAGATATTTTTTTTACTTTATGAGTAAGGGGATTTAAGTCCATATCCTTTATCTTTATATTTTGATATTTGTTTAATAATTTAGTATTCTTCACAAAATTTTCTTCTTCACTTTTTAAATATTTTGATTCAAAATCCATACTACACCTCTATTTTTAAAAATACGCTAACAAATCATTCTATGATCAATTATACTGTTGCTTCCAATCCACAGTTACCATACTCATTTTAACAAATATATTAAGCCTTCTAAATTAAGTAAACCTTTATTTCTTAATTTTTTTAATGCTTCTACCATATAAACCTTAGAATGATCAACACTAATTGTGAATACAGATATTAAGTCTATAACAAGTTCAGGCGTAATTCCCTTCCTGTATGTTCCAATACCTGTTAAAAGCATTTTAATAATAGAATACTTAAGTACAAAGTTATAAACTTCTTCAAACACGTTACTTGAAATTGTTTCCCCAAATGGTATTATATTTTTAAAAGCATTATTTACCATGTAATTTTCTAATATATATTCATATTCATTTAAAAACGGTTTTAAATATTCATCATACGAATTTATATAATTTTTTTCAATTACTTCAAAAAGAACATCCTTTGAATATGAAATTCCTGTTAAAAACTCGCTAACATACATCATATATTGTTTTTGACGTACAAAAGTAAAATTATATTGAATAATTTCATTTAAATCAGCTAACTGTACCTGAGATGGTACAACTATTGAATTAATTACATTATCTATTTCTCCATTATTAATTTTAGATACAGTATTTTGTAAAAGTTCCGGTATAGTATCAATATTTAAATTTTTTATTAGTTTTTCAAGTTCATGTACAAATATGGACAAAATTGTTAGTCTCTTATCTAAGGAATAATTTTTTAACTGTAGTAGATCTATAATAAAATTTCTTATTTCATAAAAGTATTTTAGTGCACCATTGAACTTGAGATTTTTATTAGTATGAACAATGCAATTAAAATCCCACCTATACTCATAAGTATCAATAAAGTCAAACTGCATAGCGTCTTTATTCAATAACATTTTTCTTGCAGCTTCAGGGCAAGCTGTTGTAAGTGCACATTGAAGTACACCATCTACATTTATAAACTCTCTTGGATACATACTACAAGTTCTACACAAATACTCAGTACCGATTTCTGATTGAATAGTACACAGCATGTTCTCAGACAAAAATGAGCATTTCCCTTTTTCATCCAAATTAATTTTACCATAAAATAGATTCTCAAATTGCTTCTCTACATTTTGTCTATTTCTTTTAACATATCTTTGAAACTTATCTTTCCATTCCCTGTTTACTATTTTTTTATATTTTAAAAAATGCTCTTTATCAACGTCCGTTTTCCATCCTTGAGCACAACAATTTCTTTCACATTGTGGACCAATACATTTAAATTGTGACATATAATGTGGAATTAAAGCCTTATAAATAGCCATCTTATTCACCTCTAATCATAAATTCAACATTTGCATATTTTAATTCAATTTCATCTACGAACTCATTTATACCAGATCCATCTTCTTTGCAAATAGCTTTCCACATATTTTGATTATATTGAATTAATAATTAATCTTGGAAAAATATCTTTATAATTTATTTTATATTCATTTTTCATTGTGCTATAAATATACTCATTCTTAAGATCTAAATATTCTGAAATTTTAAATGTACTATTGTATTCATTCATAATCTTATCAAATAAACTAATAAAGTTTACTCCTATGTCATGATGGTCATTTTGAAATATGGAGCTATCCGATTTACTTGCACCAATTTCAATAATTTCATTCAACTTACAATTATCTATTGAACTGCAAAACTTTCTTTTTTCACTGATAGGCGTTAGATCATCATTAGTTCCATGAAAAGATATAATTTTACATTTATTATTGAATTGATTATATAAAACATCAAGTTTTAAAATATCTAAATCATAGAACAACTTAGATATAATATAGTTAATATCAAATTGTATTTTTATACTTTTCTCAATGTATTTATCATTAGCTCTAAATATAGAATCATTATATTTTATAAACCAAGGCTGTCTTTTTTCTATATATTTGGGATATGTATATGCTGCTGTATCAATTATAAGAGAAAACAACTCTGGTGCAAAAGCATTACATAAATAGGATAAATAGGAGCCATGAGAATTACTATAAATTAATATTTTCTTAGTATTAAATTTAAGATCATTATCATAAATAATAGATATAACCGAAAGAACTGCTGTAATATTATCAATAGCCTGCATTAATCCCATATCACAGCAATATTCAGGCTTTTCATGAATTTTTAGTCTTCCACTTAACGTTAGATTTTCCATAGGAGATTTCATTAATTCATCCATTAAATTATCAATTAGCGAACTATTATAATTAACAAATTCATTATTAACGCTAATTTCCAATATATTTTTTTCAATAAAAAATGGCATGTTCTGCATAAATTCATATCCAAAATAATCACAAGACAACACTACTAAATTATATTTATCTGAAAAATCACGTCTCATTTTTCTATATATGTTTGAATTAGAATTTGCACCAAATCCAGGGATTAGTAATAAAATTCCCGTATTTTTATTTATACCGCTATCTGGTTCTGAAAGATAAACCTTTAATTTTCTATCAACACTTTTATAAATACTTGGTTGAGCGTTTACATAAAAATCATAATCTTTTGCCATGATACTTACCTCTTATTCTATACAAATACAAATTCAATATTATCAGGTGTCTGTAATTCCCTTTTAGGTTCTCTAGTTGGTTTCACTGCACTTAGTTCTACTGTCATTTCTATAACTACATTTCTAAAAGTGTTAACTTCATACATTATTTCATCTACTGTTTTACCTTCATATCTTTTTTTACTTACGATAGATATATTTTTTCTACTTTCCAGTCCCCCTTGTATCCATAATCTTCTCTCCAATAATAGGGTTGCGAAAAATACCCATAAGAATGTAAAAAGTACTGCCTTACATGGGTAGGATTTTCAAAGGCATCATCACTAGAACCATATGGACACTTAAACAAAGCCCTTGCCTCTGGTTTTGCAATTCTATGAAGTTCTTCCACCATCATTATAAACTTTAGTTTCATCTGTATCTAACCTGCTGTCTTCAAACAATTTTTTAGGTTTAATATTAACCAATTCATCATAAAAAAATGCTTTATTTTTATCAAATATACTTTCTATTTTATTATCAATAACTTCTGATTCAAGAAAACTCTTTAATTTTTCTACCTTTTTCAAAATTTCCCCAGCACTAAACTTATCTGCATTAAATGCCATATTTTCTAATTCAAAATAATTAAGAAAGTTTTCAAACTCTTCGTCTAACTTAAATGTAATAAATGTTTTCTTAAATGAAGTACATAATATATTGGCCTCCATAGATAAATTTATAAAAAGCAAAGACTCATTAATTAGTTCAAGAAATTTTTCACCGCTTTCTATATTCCCAACATATTTAATGTTATCATTTTGAAATTGATATACAAATTGTTCACATGATTTGTTATTTATTAGTATATCTTCATTGCTGCTAAGTGAAAATACATTTATTTTATATCCATTATTAATCAATATTTGAAGTGCTATTTGAAGCTGTTCATACATCCACTCTAACTTATCTTTATGAATATCATATTTTAAGTTTTGAATATTTACAGAAATTATTTTATCTGCAGCTTCAACAATGGGAAGATCATATAATTTTCTTATACCTAAAAGCATGTTATTAAAATTATTTTTTGTATCATTTAAGACTATTATTTTAGTCTCCTCTGTTTCTATACTTTTTATATTAAAGGTAGTTTTAAATCTATCTATATCTTCATTTTTAATAATAATTGCATCATAATCATTTAAATTTTCCAAATCATTTATTGATATACATTCTAGTACTGCATTAAGTTTGCTATCCTGCAAATATTTATTTATTAAATCATCATATAAATTATTGAATACTGCACTTCTATTATCTATACTTATATTTGCTATTTTTAGATAGTTTACCATGTCTTTTACTTCCCCCTAAAAATTATTAACCAGTTCTTTTGCTTCTATTTTTAATTTTTGATCAGTTACCTTTTTCTCCAACCAAATCAAATATTGTTTTACTTCTTTAGGTTTATATTCTTTTTCTACAGCCTTTTGCATATATTCAAAGCTTTTTTTATAATTCTTCATTTTAAAATAACATACTCCCATACACTTACATGCCATTCCATAATACATACCTGCATCCTTCAGCGAATCATTATAATTATTTACAGCTTCAATATATTGTTTGCATTCAAACAATATATTTCCTATACTAGAAGATATATTTTTCTCAAAATTATTTTTTAATTCAATAAATTTTTTTAATTCAATAGAATTTCCTTTAACTAATACTATTTCTTTCAGCAATCTTAAATAATCAGCCTTATCTTCTTTAATAAATTTTACATTTTTATTTCCTAAGTACCCTTCAATGATTCTTTTAAAAGATGGCTTTACATAATTTTTTATTTCTTCTACTAATTTAACATTTTTACTCAGCAGTGCAGACAGCACTGAAAACTGACTCCAAGTATAATTCCACTCATTAAAATAGCACTTAGAAAAATATTTATATGCTTCTTCATAATTTTCGTTTGAGTATAAGGTAAACATTATTTTATTATCTTCTTTTTTTAATTTATTTAACCTTATGTTTTCGTAATAATAAAGTACTTTGCCTAATTTAACCTTTGCTGTTTGGTTAACTAAAAATTCAATGTCTTTTTCATTATTAATATCATAAATACTGTTAATAAATAAAATTATATCAGAATAATTTTCATTTTTTATTAATCCTAACAAACACTGAAATGCCCCATCAAAATATTTATTTTGTTGCAATGACTTAACCTGATACTCAAGTGCGTTGATGTTATCATTTTTAAGCTCATAAAGCCTTCCCATATTATAATAAGCATTATATACATTGGCCTCAAAATTATTGTGTTCTATATCATTGTAATTTTCATTAAGTTCAAATGCTTTTTTATAAAGTTCCAATGATTTATCATAATTTCCATAAACATGTTCTAAAGATGCCCAAAGTCTATAGAACTCAGGATAACTAGGCTTTTTTGCTATGGCTTCATCAATTACTTTTCTTACAGACTCATAAGGTGAATTCAACATCATCATTGAAGCTATGGTTATATAATATGGTTTTGTATTATATCCCCCATTTTCTTCACCACTATCAATATACATTTTCATATATTTTATTGCCAGTTCATAATTTTCAAGTGAAAAATAGCAGTCACCAAAATAAAAATAAGTTTGGGCTGTTTCTTTTCCTTCATCTACATCTTTTTGTAATAAAAATAAATTTCTTTCATATTTACTTTTAAGAATTTCAGAAGAATAACCTGTATGATAAATGGTTATATCTTTTTTATCTGCAGTAAAACAATCTATTTTTTTTCCATTATCGTATACATTTTCATGAATCCTTCCCAAGTATCTCATAGATTCCTTATTTCTAAATATTCTCACCATATAATCCGTAACTTTAATATTTTTTACAGTGTCAATATTTATTCGGGGACAATATATTCCAACTATGTTTTTACTTTTATTAATACTTTTAATAATCTTAAATATATTTTTACTGGTGTCTCCATAAAAGTACTCATCTGCATCCAAAAATATTATCCAGTCGCCTTTTGCTCTAGAAAGAGCTAAATTCCTGGGTTCAGAAAAATCATCCTTCCAGACATAATTGTATATTTCAGCACCATATTTTTTTGCTATTCTAATTGTATTATCTGTTGAGCCAGTATCTACGACAATTATTTGGTCTACAACTTCTTTAAAACTATAAATACATCTTTTAATATTTTTTTCTTCATTTTTTGTTATTAAACATGCTGTAATCTTCATAATTTCAACCCCTCTTGAAGTTTTAATATTAATTTTTTACAGAATTAAATACTTTAGTTTTCTAAAAAATTAATATTTTGTATTAAACAAGGGTGGAATACAAACTCCACCCTTATTAATATTAATTAATTTACTTGTAACTAAATTAGGTTAACTGTTTATCTCAATAACTGAAGAACCTGTTGTGGCTGTTGGTTAGCTTGAGCAAGCATAGCCTGAGCAGCTTGAGATAAAATATTGTTCTTTGAATATGCTGACATTTCTTTTGCCATATCAACATCTCTAATTCTTGACTCTGCTGATGTCAAGTTTTCTGAAGATGTTCCAAGGTTTGCTATAGTATGCTCAAGTCTATTTTGATAAGCACCAAGCTGTGATCTCTGTGCTGAGACTGCAGCTGTAGCATTATCTAATACTTTAAGTGCAGCTGTAGCAGTATCAGTGCTTGATACATCAAGAGCTGCTTCCCTTAATGTAGCACTTGTTCCATCTGTAACAACATTTGTTGATGTAAATTTAGCACCTGCAACTCCTGCAACGGATCCACCAGCTGTACCTGCAATTCCAAGGGCATTTGACCTCATATCTGCTATAGATATTTCAAATGTCTGTCCCATATTTGCTCCTACCTGCATTGTAGTTTTGAAATTTTGCTGAATACTTCCATCCTGTACTTTTATTTGATCTCCTGCAACGCCTGGATTTGCAGCTGAAATAGTAACTGTTCCAGCACCACCACCTGTAGCAAGTGTAACACCTGTAAGCTTTGGTCCAGCCTGTGCAATTATTGCCTTAGAAATATCATCCGCTGTTGCACCTGAAGCAATATCAACACCAATTGCAGAACCTGTATAAGCTCCCTTAGTACCGTCATAAAATTCAATTTGTTGATTGTCAATTGTCATGCCAGTTCCAATATAGGATGAATAAGTACCACCTATAGTAATAGTAGCACTTGCAGCTGTTCCTGTACTAGTTGTTCCTGTGTTTCCTACAGCTGTTCCAGCAAGAGTGGCACCAGATTTTGCTGAATCTCCTATAATGCCAGCTGCCCCATCAAATGTTCCACCTGAAACTGCTGTAATAGTAACATTAGCACCATTTCCTGTTACTGTATAGTTTCCTTTTAAAGCTGAATTGTTATCAATCATATCTTGAAGTGCTGTTCTTATTCCAGATGCTGCGCCATTTACCGTTGCAGTTGATTCAAGATTAACTGTAGCTGCTGTTCCTGTTACATTATATACAGCTTGAGCTGATTGTCCACCAGCATTTGATGCTGCAAAAGTAACTGTAAGTGCCTGTCCGTTAAGTGTAACAGTATAAGTGTCTGCTGCTGTTGCTGTTGCTGTTATAGCATTAGTTTGAGTTGCTGCAGTCTTTGAAGGATCTACACCGCCAGTGAAATTACCAACTCCAGTAGTTAAACCTGAACCAGCAACCTTAACAGAACCATCACCTTTTAAAAGTGATTGTGTATTAAATTCTGTAGTATTACCAATTCTGTTAACTTCTGATGTCAACTGATTCATTTCTGTCTGTATGGATTGTCTATCAACAGTAACGTTAGTTCCGTTTGCTGATTGGTTGGCAAGTTGTCTCATTCTTTGAAGAATTGAAGTTGTCTCATTTAAAGCGCCTTCAGCTGTCTGAACCATTGATATAGCATCTTGTGAGTTAGAAGTTGCTTGATCAAGACCATTTATCTGGCCTCTCATTTTTTCGGATATTGCGAGTCCAGCTGCATCATCTGCTGCACTGTTAATTCTAAGACCTGAAGAAAGTTTTTGCATTGATTTGCTTGCATTGCTTGAGTTAATGTTCATGTTTCTTATAGCGTTGTTTGCTTGTAAGTTGTGATTAATTATCATAATAAATTCCTCCTTGAATTTTAACGGGCATCCTTGCCCTTTGTTATTTATTTTATCGTTGCTATTTTTATTTACTTTACTACTTTTTTCGACTTTTTTATTATTTAATTATATTTTCTTGCTAAATATGCTTGCACCTATATGCTTATTGTAACCTTTCGTTAAATTCTTCCTTTTAGATATATCATCAATTTTTTCTTTCAGCTTATGTTTCTTTTCAGCCATTATTTTTGATAGTTTCTGCTGAAAAGTAATTACTTGAAATTGGTCAACTGCATCACGATACTGATCTTTTGTACAATGCAGCTTTTCTAGATTATCTAGTAGCTTTTGCCTCTCATCCATTAGATTTTCTAATGAATCATAATCATTCTTCTGAAGTTTATCAATAAGCTTACAGGTGACGTTCCTTAAATTCTCCATACCTCTTTCTAAATCTAGCTTCATCATTTATTCCCCACTTCACTTTTCCTATCAGTTTCCAAGCATAGAAGACAATTGTGACTGTTGAGCATTTAATTGGTTCATAACAGTTTCAAGATTGGAAAATTGTTTATAATATTTTTCTTGGTCTGTGCTCATTTGAGCTGTAATCTTTTTTATATTAAGCTGTTCTTCATACAGTTGGTCTGGAAGTGTATTTTTACCGCCAGTTCCTGTTATTGTAAAGTCATATTGTTTATTTGCATAAGAAGTTAATATAGCAGTATTTAATGTTGTATTTGTAAATCCTACATTTTTTTGAAGTATAGTATTAATTCTAGTAAAAATTCCATCTTCCTGATATTCCTGTGTACTAGTATCATATTTTGTGCTACCATCATCTGCAATAGGAGCAGCTGCAGTTGATACATTAGTAAACATCTTTAATATTTGATCGCAATTATTTGATATAGCTGTTTTTAAAGCTGTTGGGTCTGCTATATCAATATGATCTGGTGTTGTATAATCTTGAGATGTATCTATTCCTATACTATTACCACCGTACCTTCCCATTGAAAGTCCAGTATTATTTACAGCTGTTGTAAATGCTGTTGTTAAATTATCAAGCAAATTTTGAAGATTGTCATCATTTCTAAGAATGCCTACTTTAGCTTTAGTTTCCCAAGCTGTAATTTGCGTGGAACTCATTTCAGCTTTTTGCGCATCTGTTAAAGGCTTGTAATCTGAATTTGGCTTTTCAGTAAGTTTTGTTTGAATTTCATCTACTATAGCATTATATTTGTCAATAAAGGACTTAATTTTATCATATACCTTTTGGGTATCTTGTCCAACAGTTACCGATGCAGTAACAGGATGGGTGCTATCAGTCCCCTCGCTTGATAATGTATAAGTCATTCCATCTATGGTGAAATTATTACTTGTCTTATCCGTAACTTCAACACCACTTCCACCTGGTGGAGTAATTATTACATCTGCATTTTGACCCTTTTGAATTTTTCCAGTAGCAGTATCAGTAGATGTACTTGAAACTGTCCAATCAGCAGTAGTTACCCCAGCACTATTTGCTGCGGAAAATCCAAGTATAGTAGAAAGTGATGCTGTACTTCCACTTTTTATTGCTAAACTTGTATCACTGCCAGTTCTTGTACTATTTAAATTAAATTGGCCTGTAAGCTCACTATAGGTTGCCTTTACACTTCCACTCCCTTGGTCATTTATAGCGTTAATAAGATCTCCTAGTGTAGCCGTACCTGATGTATTATCTAAAGTAACATTAAAATCACTAGTCGCATTATTAGCATTTAATCCTAATTTAACTGATCCACTTAATGATGGATCTATATCCGTCAGTTTTGTAGAAAGTTGAGCTTTAGTTGCTGTTTGATTGCTTGGTACATATAATGTATTGCTTATTCCTGCACCTTTTGCTAATTGTTTAACTGATATTGAATATTTGCCTGTCTTTGCTCCTACTCCTGGAGTAAAAGTTGCTACTGATGTATCAACTGCAGATAATCCATCCGCAGAACTTACATTAAATGGTGCAAAATTTGTTGCTGCTAAAATGTCCTTATCTGAACTAGATGCGTCAAAAAATGAACTTTGTAAATCTTTTATATCCTTAATAATATCCTGATATGCCTCTTGCTTCCACTGAGTAGTTTGCTGATCCTGTTTTGCTTTATCAAGTTTCGCCTGTTCTGCTGCCATCATTTTTTTTACTAGCGCATCTACATCAAGTCCTGAAGCTAAACCTGTTAATCTAATCATATTGCCGCCACCGGCACCAGTGGTACCGGATGTTACTGAACTTACATCACTCATATTTATTACCTCCCCTTATTCAATTCACAATTTACAATTATCATTTTATTTTTGTGTTTTAGAAATTTTATAGGCTCCTTCCCAAGTATCTCTAACATCTTCTATTAGCGGAATTACCTCATCCATTATTTTTACATCCTTTTTCATATTTGCGTCTACTAACCTTCTAACTATAAAATCATATACACTCATAAGAGATTGTCCCCATTTTCCTGCCTTTGAGACATCTAAAGATATCATAAGTTCATTAAATATATTCTGGGTCTTGATTATATTTTCATGAGCCTTTTTTATATCATTATCCAGCATTGCCTGTCTTGTTACTTTAGCAAATTTCACTGCTCCATCTACCAGCATCAAAAGGAGCTGTTCCTTTGATGCATAATTTACGCTGTTACTTTTATACGTTTTATAAGCATTTCCTGCATACATACAATAAACCTCCCTTATTGAATTAATAGTGTATAGTCAATAATTATACTATCTCAACTATTAATTATTAATTATTAATTATTTCTTAACATCTAAAATGTTTCCTCTTTCGTTATCAATTGAAAGGTTTTCCTTCTCTTCTTTAAAGGCTTTTACTTCAACTTTTTCCACTTTACTTGCTTCTACAAAAATACGTTTTTTACTTTTGCTCTGTTTGTATTTGGTAAGTTCTGATTTAAAATCTCCCTGATTATTTTTTTCCTTACCTTTATAGTCTTTATTTATAAAAATCCCTGATTTATTATGAACTTTTCCTGCACTTGTAGTTTCTTTTACTCTGCGACGAACTTCTGAATCTATTTTATTTAACCTAAATTCCATTAAAATCCCCCCTAGAATAATATCAATACCTTAAACTTTTTTATCCAGAAAAACTCCAGCCAATTCACAAAGTTTATCTACCATATCAACTATACTCTTAGGTGGTATTTCTTTTATTACTTTATCAGTATTATTATCTACTATGCTTACCATTATATCTTTAAATTTTCCATACACCTCATATCTCAAATGAGTAGGTGTATCTTCCATTAGCTTGTTTATTTTATCCACAGCTCTTTTTACATCTTTTTCATTTACATTTTCACTATTTGAGAATTTATTATCCACAGTTTTGTTAGCTACATCTGCATTTTGTTGAGTTTGCAAAACATCACTAGATGTATTAAAACCTAAAGATAGCTGTCTTCCTTGACCTACATCTTTAACTTCCATGCCAAACACCTCTTTATAATTCTTTAATAAAACTATTTTTTTATCTTTTTTAACACGCTCATATCTGAAGCCGCTGCATTCTTATTTTCCTCTTCTACTTCCTTGTAAAGTTCTTTTCTAAGTATTGTTATATTTCTAGGTGCAGATATAGAAAGTTTAACACTTCCTTCTTCTATTTTTACAATAGTTATTTCTATATCTTCTCCTATACGAAGTGACTCACCTTTTTTTCTACTTATAACTAGCAATTAAAACTCCCCCTTAAAAAGTGGGTATTTTATTGGATAATCTACATTATCCAGTATTAATTGTTCCCCAATATTTTCATTCTTATTTATTATTATGGGAGCTTTTAAATTAACTGTTATATTTTCTAGCTTAGTACTTAAATTAACTGTATTTACTACAATAATATCTTTTTGGCTTTTTATATTAAGCTCACATACCTTAATTTCGTTCAAATCAAATTCATAATTTTTCAATACATTAAAGGGTGAAACTACCACAATTCCTATATTAACATCTTCAATAGAATGAAGTATATAAAATAAATTATTTTCCTCTGCAGGAACCAGTATAAATTTTTTCAAGTTTTCAAAGCCAGGAATTCCTTTTTGAAACATTAGTATATCTTCATTTTCATAGTTTAGTACTCCATGATATTTTGTGTTTAATTTCATTATTATCTCCCTCTATGTTCAATTAATTATTGACTCTATCTAATATAATCCAAAAGTGTAGGCTGTATTACTTTTCCACCAGTTTGAAGACATGCCTGATAAACTGTAATAGATGTATAATATTCTATGGTTTTTTCAGTAATGTCTATATCTTCTGTTTTTGAAAGTACTTCTTTTAAGTCAGTTATTGAAGCTTCGTTTTGGGTACTCAAGTCACTCATTCTCTTTTCTTTTGCACCAATCTTCGAACGAACCTGAAGAACCTTTTTTGAGGCTGCATCTATATCTGTAAGATCCTGACCCATTAGTTCTTTCTTTGCAGCGTCTTCATCCTTTTTCCACACATAATAATGGGCTGCCCCATTTGAATCTGGTATATTTATTGCACCTGGATCGCTAGCTACCGCATCAGTTAAAACTTGTCCTGCTAAATGATGTTGTATCCTATTCATAAGTGCATTTATGCTGTCTCCTGAAGTTGTATTATAGTTACTTCCATATTGCATTATATCTGATGCTGTAGCATTATATGATAACACTACTCCTTGGGAAATTTCTATATTTTTATCCGCCCCTATATTTTCCATAGTCATATTAGAAAATTGCTTTCCAACTGCAGATGATAGATCAGATATATCTGAAGCAGTTATTTTTATATTATCATTACTATTTACAGATATAAATTTTACATTTCCATCATTGGTTTTTACTACATTAATTTTATCTTTAAAATTGGGATCACCTTGTATTCCAGAATTTAAATTTTTAATTACTTCATCTATACTTGAACCTGAAGGATTTACAGTTAATGTATTGGTTCCATCAGAAAAAGTTATACTTTTGCCAGCCCAATTACTAACATGAAATCCACTGGATACCACTGACGGAAGATTACTTACAGCATTTCCATCCTTGTCAGCATACTCTAACGTCACAATTCCATTAGCATCAGTAGTTGTAGTTATTGGCTTTGAAAGTCCTGTGGTTCCTCCAAATATATATTCACCTTGAAAGTTCGTATTAAGCAATGTGGCAAGCTGCTGCACTTCCTGGCTCACTGCATCATTAATTTTATCTTTTTCATCTTGTGTATAAACTCCACCTGCTTGCTCTAAATTATTTCTTATATTACTAAGTACAGTTCCTATTTGCCCTAAAGTAGTGTCTGTGGTTTGCATCCATGTATTTGCAGTTTTTATATTAGAACCATACTGAGTGGTATAATCTACAGAGCTTTGAAGCTGCATAGCTCTTTCAACATTTATTGGATCATCAGAAGGCTTTGAAAAATTCTTTGTAGAAGATACCTGCTGCTGTATTTTACTTAAATTTTCAAGATTTCTCTGCATATCTGCTAAAAAATTGTCCGATAGTGTTTTATTTGTTATTCTCAAAACTCAATCACATCCTTTATTTCAAGGTTCAAATATCAAAGAAAAAATATAATTGTTATTTGATATTTGAACTTTGTTATCTATCGTTTAAGTTGGTTTATAACCACATCCAAAAGTTCATCCACTGTGGATATCATCTTTGCATTTGCCTGATAACAGTGCTGAAATTGAATGAGATTTGTCATTTCTTCATCAATTGATACTCCAGAATTCGCTTCCCTAGACTGAATATAGCTTTGAAGCTGACCAGATTGCGTTTGTACTGTTTGTTTAGCTTCCTGTTCATTGCTACCAACTTTATTTACTAAGTCATTAAAATAGTTATCTAAAGTAGATCCTCCATTTACTTTTCCTATAGAATATACATTGTTTATTGTACTATCTGATGTAAATATACCTTTTAATAAATCACTTCTACTACTATCACTTGTTATGCTTCCAATATTCATAATACTGTTGGCAAGCTGTGCTACAGCTACTGCCCTATTTCCATCAGTGCTAGTGCTCAATGAATTTCCTTTTGAATCATATTTGGTATCTACTTTTATTTTAGATGGATCATTCATTATTTCCACATTCACCGTTATATTGGCTGCTGTTATATTATTTTCATCTGCTGCTGAATATTTAGATGAATCTTTTTGATCTGCATTTACAAAGAAATTATTTATTCCACCTTCTGCAGAACCATCCGTAACATTATCTGCTACCCAGGTACTGCTCTGGCTTATTATTGCATTTACTGAAAGTGCCATTCCCTTTGCAAGTTTGTTGAGTTCATCTTGATAATCATCTATATTCTTTTGTACTGATGTATAACCTTTGAGTTCGCCTGTTGGAGGTCTAAAAAGAGCAAGCTCACTAAAGCTTATGGGATCTGTAGAAGTACCATCTAATTTTTCTCCATCAGCAACTGCTGCTTTGCCTGAAGGATCCTGCCCTCCTGTAACCTTATAGGCAACTCCATTTTGATCAGCCCAAAGTACCCTATTTTCATCCATTTCTTTTTCTTGATCTGACGTCATACCTACATATATTGTTACTTTGTTAGCATCTGTGAGGATATCTCCTTTTTTATAATAATCTACTTTATACACAGTATTTCCATTGCTATCTTTTGTAACATTTCCATTAGAATCAGTTTGAGGTGTTATATTTGTTATATAGGAAAATGACGCTACGTTTGTATCATCCGGATTATCTGTTTGAACTATATTAAGTGGTTTACCATCTAACAAAGGTGCAGATCCATTATCCTTTTCGACGGAAGCACTATTTGAAGTAGTCACATCAATTCCATCATAGTCTTTATCGGTAATGCTTATTCCAAATTCACTGCTGAGTTGGTCTAAAAGTAAATCCCTACTGTCTAAAAGATCATTTGGGTTTTGTCCTGACGTTTTTGTATCTTTTATCTGCTGATTTAAATTAGATATCTTTCCTAATATAGTATTCACATTTACTACCACATTCTTTATTTCTGTATTAGTATTGGTTTTAATATCTGAAATTTGTGAATAAGTGTGGTTTAATTCATTAGTAAGTTGATAGGCCTGCTCTTTCACTGTACTTACATTTTGAGATGAGGAAGACAGTGACTGCCAGGAACTAAAAAACTTCTGTATAAGTGATGATATTCCACTGCCTGTTGACCCAGTATCTGTTCCCAGTACGCTTTCTACCTGACTCAAGTATTTATCACGAGCTTTATATTGCCCACTAGCCCCATTTTCTACCCTTATTTGATAGTCCAAAAAACTATCCCTTATTCTCTCAATAGACTCTATATTTACCCCTGTACCAAGCTGTCCTGCACCAGCTGCACTGTCCATACTTGGAAGAGTATAGGGCGTTGTGGTTACCATATCTGCCCTCTGCCTTGAATATCCATCCGTGTTAGCATTTGCTATATTGTGGGATGTTACATTTATGGCAGTTTGCTGTGCAAAAAGCCCACTTTTTGCTGTATTAAATATTGAAAATAACCCCGGCATTTAATTCAACTCCTTATTTTTATTTATCTGCTTCTTCCAAAAGCATTATAGGTTTTTGCTTGTCTGTTTGGGTTCAATGCCCTAAGCATCTGATTTGCAAAACCAAGCCACTGTTTTACAAGGGCTTCATTTGTATCTTTTTGAAATTTCATCTTTTCAAGCAAGTTAACTATATCTAAATATACTTTTTCTAATTTTTTATCTTCTGATTCTTTTATAATCTCTCTCATAGGTCTGTCACCAGTTATTTTTCTTCTTTCAACTTCGAGCCTTGCTACGTTTCTACTTCTTTCTTCTATGACCTTAACTATTTTATCTAGTAAAAACACCTGTCTTTCCACAAGATATTTATTTTGTTCAATTAAAGCTTCATAAAGTGATTTAAGCATTTCATATTCTTCTAACATAATCTCAGACAGCTGCAGTTCCAATTACATCACCTCCCGGGTATATGCAAATTATACCTTACCCTTTATATTATCTATAATTTTTTGCGCCACGAGCTTAGAATCTACTTTATAAGTTCCATTTGCTACAGCCTTTTTTATGCTTTCTACTCTCTCTTTAGAATTTACAAATTTATCATCTAAGGAATAAGGGCTGAGACTTTTTCCTATAGATGATATGTGAATGGAATCCTTGCTGTTTGATTCACTCTTTAAACTTTTCTCTACTTTGCTCCTATTATAAAAGCTCACCAGCTTACTGGAATTGATCCCATTTATTTTCATAAAAATACACCCCTAACCATAACTACTTCAAATATCATTTTTCTTTACTAGTAACATTATCGAGTACATATATTTAATATTTATACTTTGAATTGAATATAAATTGCTTATTTTAAATAAAAAGTCCCTATATGTTTCCACTTTAATACACAAATAAATTTCATTATATTATAAATTAAAATAAGATGTGTATAGCTTTCACCATACACATCTTATTTCTAAATTTATTCATACTTATAGTAATATTATCTTCCTAAAGATCTAATTTTTTCCTCATTGCTCACAATTCCCGTTATTCTAACTCCAAAGTTTTCATCTATTACTACCACTTCTCCATAAGCTACTTTCTTACCATTTACCAGTATCTCCACAGGTTCCTCTGCCAATTTATCTAATTCTATAAGAGAACCCGTCCCTAAATTCAATATATCTTTAATGTTCTTTTTTGTTCTTCCAAGTACCACTGATATTTCAAGAGGTACATCCAATATAAGATCTATATTTTTAGGGACAACTTCTGTATCCTGCGATCCACTAAGTGGCTGAAAAGATGCCCGGCTGACTTCTACAGGTTGCTTGTTTACATTTGTTTCTATAGGTTTCTCGTACACCGGTGTCCTTTGCTCCATTTGAGACTGTGCTGGTGCTGGCTGAGACTGCTGTATAGGTGGTTGAGACTCAGGTTGAGGCTCAAGTTCAGGTTCAGTACTAGTACTATCATTTTCAGGTGCACTAGGAGCTGACTCCGCTGGTGCAGTTTCTTCCTGACCCATCATTATAGAAACTACTTTTTTAGCTGTAGCTATAGGTAATACCTGCATTATACTACTATCTACTAGTTCCCCTATTTTAAGGGAAAATGATACTTTTACAACCGTCTCATCTTCACTTATTCCTTCAGTAAGAGGTTTTGTAATATCATTCCATACTTTAGACACAGGAGGGGATATATTTACCTCCCTCATTAGCATAGTAGCCATAGATGTAGCAGCCGACCCTATCATCTGGTTCATAGCCTCAGATACTGCACTTATTTCTATCTCGCCTAATTCTTTAATATCTGGATCTATTTTACCGTCTCCGCCCATCATAAGACTTGCAATTACAGCCGCATCTGTAATCTTCATTACCAGTAAGTTTTCTCCTATTATACCTTCTGTATATTTAACTTCCAAAGCAACATTTGGAACTTCAAATTCATTTTTCAACTCTTTAAGGGTAGTTACAACTACCACTGGAGTAGTTATATTTACCTGCTGGTTTATTATTGTAGAAAGTGCTGTAGAGGCAGATCCCATAGATATATTTCCTATTTCTCCAAGTAAATCTTTCTCTATATCTGGCAACTGTGGGTCATCTTGAGAATTTGTTTCTGATGGTGGATCCGGGGTACTTTCTCCTCCATTTAAAAGTGCATCTATCTCTTCCTGTGAAAGAAATCCATTACTCATAATTTTCCACATCCTTATCTAAAATATCTAATATCTCAACGCCCATGTTCTTGTCTATTACACCAGGCTTTCCATAATAATACACCTTATCTTCCACCATTAGTTTCACAGGGCTTGTAGTTTTTTCCTTTAGGGTCAATACGTCTCCCACATTAAGGTTCAAAAATTCTTGTACCGTAACATCTACAGTTCCAAGTATGGCAGTGAGTTCTACATCAACTATATCTAACCTATTTCTAAGCTTCTCTCTGGACTCATTCAATATATCTTCATCACTGTCCTGAAACCAGTATTGAACTACTAATTTATCAAGTACCTTTTCTATACTCAAATAAGGAATGCATATGTTTATAAAAGTACTGCTGTTTCCCATTTCCACTGAAAAAGTTATAAGTGCAACAGGATCATTAGGTGCAAGTGTCTGGTTTAGTGCAGGATTTGTCTCAAGCCCCTCCACTTCTGTTTCTATAGGCATTACATCTTCCCAGGCCAATTTCAAATTTGATATAAGCCCTGCATTTACAACCTTTATAATATTTTTATCTATATCAGTAAATTCCTTAACTTTGTATTTTCCTTTACCATTTCCCCCTAAGAGCAAATCTATAATTTGAAATACAAATTGAGGATTTACTTCAAACAAAACAGATCCGCTTAAAGGCGGCATTTTAAATATAGTTAAAACAGTAGGATTAGGTACAGAATGAATAAACTCCTCATAAGTTATTTGCTGAACAGATTCCACTTTTACTTTTACATTAGTTCTAACCTGCGCAGTTAAATAATTTGAAATTATTCTAGCATAATTGTCATGAATAAGTTCAAGAGTCCTTATATGATCTTTAGAAAACTTCTGGGGACTTCTAAAATCGTAAGGCTTTACTTTCTGCTTTTCCTCTTCTTTGGGTACTTCATCTGGAGTAAGTTCTCCAGCAGATAAGGCAGCTAAAAGGTCATCTATTTCATTCTGTGATAATACATCTGCCATTCTCTTCCCTCATTTCTTAAGAAAATTCTAATTTGAAAGAAGTTTGTCTATATCAATTAAAGTAACTATACTATCTTTAAAATTTATTATTCCCTCTATATAGACTTTTTTTCCTTCATCATTTATCTTTTCAATAGCATTTTCTTCTACATCTAAAACTTCATCTACTTGATCTACTGTTATTCCCACTAATTCGTCTTCCATTTCCAGTATAAGTATACTGTTTTCACTTATCTCAGCTTTTGGAATATCCATCAAGAGATTTATATCTAGGAGAGATATTACATTTCCCCTTAAATTTATAAGTCCCTTTATGTAAGCTGGCGCCTGTGGGACTTTTGTTATTTCCATAGAATTATTTATACTTTGAACTTTAGCTGTTTCTACAGCAAATTGTTCGTTATTTAATCTAAATATAACAACTTGCATATTTACACCTCCATATACATAGGTACACAAACTATGTAACAAGTATCCTTGTATAAAATTTCAAATCTTAATTTTCTGCTTACCAGATTAAATCAGAAATTAAATATATGGAGTATACTATCCTAGCTATTTAAAGTTTACAATAAATTTAACTCTACTTGATAGTTTTCGTAATAAACCTTGTTACCTTTATACCAGCCATAAAATTTTAATTTCTGATTATCTGTTTAATAATTTACAAATAATTATATTCTTATTATTAAGAAGCTACTACTTTATTTATTGCTTCTAAAACTCTATCCGGTTGAAAAGGCTTTACTATAAAATCTCTAGCTCCAGCTTTTATAGCATCCATAACCATAGTCTGCTGACCCATTGCAGAGCACATTATAATTTTTGCACCTGCATCAAATCCTTTTATTGCCTTAACAGCCTCAATACCATCCATATCCGGCATCGTTATATCCATTGTAACTACATCTGGTTTTTCCTTTTTATATAACTCCACAGCTTTTAGTCCGTTGTTTGCTTCCCCCACTACCTCAAACCCGTTCTTTTCTAATATATCCTTTATCATCATTCTCATAAAAGCAGCGTCATCTACAATTAATATTTTAGCCATTTTCTTCCCTCCAAATTATTTACTACTAAATATTTATCCTATTCCTAAAGCACTTAAAATTTTTTCCATTGAACCAGGCACCGGAATATAATAAAAGTGCCCACTTAACTCTGAATTATTTTGCATAAAAAGTGTTTCTATGTCAAGAACATACTCATCATATTGTCCTGATTCTATAAATGTAGTTGAAAGTATTGCCCCAAGCATATCGCAAGTAGCTGCTGGAACTGATGGTATTACATGCAGTCCAGTAAATTTTGCTATAGAATTCATATAGGAACTAGATATTATATTGCCTATTTCGCATATAACAGAGTTTCCCATATCACTTAGTTCCTCTTCCCTCTGACCGGTTAACATAGAAATCAGATCCATAGCAGTATTCTTTTCAAATATAAACAGTATATTTCCAGGTATATCGCCTAAGATTCTAACTATTACGCCTATAACTACCTCACCTTCACCAATGTTTGTAAAGATGTCGTCAAAAGGCACTATATTTATAGCAGGTACTGTCATATCGACTTTTCTATTTATAAGCTGAGATAATGCTGTGGCTGCATTCCCTGTACCTATATTCCCAACTTCTCTTAATGCATCAAGTTGAATAGGAGTAAGGTTTTTATAGTCCATTATTTTCCTCCTTATACCAGGGCAGCAACATCCAATATCAAAGTTACAAGTCCATTTCCCAATATGGTTGCTCCCATATATTCTTTCAAATTTTTCAGTGTCTTTCCAAGAGGTTTTATAACAATTTCCCTCTGTCCAAGTAAGGAATCTACCATAAGTCCTACAGTTTTTTCTCCTACCTTAACTATTACTATATAATTTTTGTTGCTAGCTGATTTTTCAACACCAAGTTTTTCATAAAGTCTTATAAGAGGTATTACATTTCCATTATATATTATAACTTCTTTATTATTAGTCATCTTCACTAAATCATCTTTATAATCTATAACTCTGTCTACATAGCTTAAAGATATAGCCATGGTCTCATCGCCTACACCTACAAGAAGTACTTGAATTATCTGAAGTGTAAGTGGAAGCCTTATTATAAAAGATGATCCTTTGTCTTTTTCACTTACAAGTTCTACTGTTCCACCAAGAGAGGATATTTTGGTCTTTACTACATCCATTCCAACTCCTCTTCCTGATATATCTGTTACCTCGGTATTACTGCTTATTCCCTGCATAAATATGAGATTCTTTATGTCAGCTTCTGTCATTCCTTCAGTATTTATACCTGCATTTTCTGCTTTTTCTCTTATCTTCTCTACAGGTATTCCACTTCCATCATCTTCAACTTTTATTACAGCTTTAGTTCCTTCCTGATAAGCAATAAGTTTTATTTTTCCTACAGGATCTTTTCCCTTTGCAATTCTTTCTTCTTTAGATTCTACACCATGATCTGCTGCATTTCTAAGCAAGTGAATTAGAGGCTCTCCAATTTCATCTATTACTGTTCTGTCAAGTTCTGTATCTGCTCCTTCAATTATAAGCTCCATCTCTTTATCCAGTTCTACGGATAAATCCCTTATCATCCTAGGAAATCTGTTAAATACAGTATCAAGAGGCAGCATTCTTATCTTCATTACTAAATCTTGTAAATCTGAAGTTGTCCTTGCCACCTGTTCTAAAACTTCATTTAATTCATTTAACTTATAACTGCTGCTAATTTGCTCCATTCTTGTCCTATTTATAACCAATTCAGACACCATATTCATAAATTTATCTAATCTTTCCAGATCAACTCTTACAGACTGGTGCATTTTTTTATGAGGTTCCTTTTTAGGAGGATTTTTACTTTTCTTTTGAGCTACTGCTGCTGGTTTTGGCTTTACTACTTCCTGGGCAGCTTTCTTTTCAGCTTTAACTTTTATCTCTTCTTCTTTTTTAGCTGAATCTGATTCCATTTTTTTTGCTTTTTCTGCCTGAATGTCCACGTCTTCCACAGTAACTTCTTCCACCTCAGATATGTTCATCAAAAGTTTATGGACATCTTCTGAAGTACTTTTAGTTAATAAAACAAGGCATATTTCAAATTCAAAATTTTCATTTTCTATATCCTCTGTACCAGGAATAGACTTTATTATTTCTCCTACTGCTTCCAAATCCTTAAATATTAAAAATGCCCTTGCAGATTTCAAAAGAGTATTTTCGCTAAGTTTAATTTTTATTTCATAAGCGTTAAATTCCTTGTCCTCAGCTTGTTTAACTACATTTATATCATATTCATTCAATTCTACCATAGAATCTTTGCCTTTAGATTCCACTGCAGCATTTTGTTCCTGGACATTATCTTCTTTTTCAGGTTTATTAGCTTCACTTTCATCTTTTTGACCAGATATCTTTTCCAATTCTTCAATGATATCCTGAATAGGAGTTTCTTCATCTACTCCATCCTCTATATTTTTTATCATCTGCTCAAGAGTATCCAGGCATTTAAATAAGACTGTAACTACATCTTGGTTTACTTTTAGTTGTCCATCCCTAAATTCAGATAGTACATCTTCCATTTTGTGAGTAAGTTCAGCCACTTCATTAAATCCCATAGTAGCTGCCATTCCTTTTATTGTATGTGCTACTCTAAAAATTTCATTTACCTTATCTATGTTGTCTGGTTCTTGCTCAAGCTGAAGTAATGATTCATTAAGTGTTTGCAAGTTGTCCATTGATTCCTCTAGAAACATAGACATATACTGCGACGTATCCATTTTATTCCCTCCTTATAGCTTTCTATATATAAAGGTAGAAGCCTTCTCAAAGCCATAATCTCTATAATTGTATATGCTTTCAGTGGCCCCGACAAATAGTAGTCCTCCTTTTTTAAGTGACTTGCTAAACTTTTCATATATTTTATCTTTTACATCTTGATTAAAATATATTACCACATTTCTGCATATTATTAAATCAAAGTTACTTTCATAATTTTGAAGTATTAAATCATGCTTTTTAAATGTGATTAAATTTTTTATTATAGGACTTATAATATATTTATCGTCCTTTATAGTAAAATACTTATCTAAATATTCCTTTTTTACATTTTTTACTTCTGATAAAACATATTCTCCCCTTTTAGCCCTTTCAATTATAGTGTTATCTATATCTGTTGCAATTATGGTGTGTCTAACTCCATGAGACAATTCATCCAAATACATAGCTACTGAATAAGGTTCAGCCCCAATTGAACAAGCTGCACTCCATATTTTCAAAGGACTATTTCTAGGAAGTAGTTCTTCCTTTAATCTAACTTTTAACTCTTCAAATATCTCCGGATTTCTAAAAAATTCAGATACATTTATAGTTATAAAGTCTAAAAACTTCTGTCTTTGCTCTCCGTCCCTTTTTAAGAGTTCTATGTATTCATCTATACTTTTAACTCCTACTCTGGACATCAAGCTATTTATTCTCCTATGTAACTGGTTTGGTTTATATGCAGCTAAATTTATATTGAATTCTCTTAAAACCCACTGCTTAAAATAAGCCATATCCATAAGTCTACCTCCCACCAAACTTTATTATTTTTACTATTTCATTTGCTATTTTGTCTATTGGTAAAACTAAGTCCACTTTTCCTGTGGCATAAGCTGCTTTAGGCATACCATAAATAGTACAAGTTGATTCATCTTCAGAAAGTGTAATTCCTCCATTTTCCTTTATCTCTACAGTTCCCTGTGCTCCATCTCTTCCCATACCCGTCAAAACTACACTTATAATATTTTCTCCATATACTTTTGATGCAGATATAAATAGCTTATCCACTGCAGGCCTTACTCCCCAAATGGCAGGTTCTTTGTTCAAATGTATTCTCTTATCTCTCCATACTTCCATATGAAATCCACCAGGTGCTACATAAACAGTATTCTTTTCAACATTCATACCATCCTCTGCTTCTAATACTTTTATTTTTGAATTAGAATCCAATCTGTCTGCAAAAGCCTTAGTAAATCCTGCAGGCATATGCTGTACTACAAATACCGGCACTCCCATGTTCTGGGGAAATTGTGTTATAACTGAATAAAGTGCTTTAGGTCCGCCCGTAGATGCTCCTATCACCACTGCATTTATATCTTTTTTCATTTTTCTATCTACATTTGAACTTGTGACATTTAATGTGGAAGCTTTTTCATTTTTTGATATAGACAGTTGCATATTTTCTTGTGCTTTATTTGGTTTAACTGTATTTGCCAGGTAGGCTCCTTTTATCTTCTCTACAAGCTCAGTTTTAACCTTATTTATATCCAAAGATATTGTACCTGAAGGCTTAGGTAAAAAATCAAAAGCACCCATATCAAGACATTCCATAGTACGCTGTTTTCCTTCCTTGGAGACACTGCTTAAAACTATTACAGGTATATTAATATTCCTTTTTTTCAATTCGCCTAGTGCTGTTATTCCATCCATCTTTGGCATTTCTACATCTAAAGTTATTACATCAGGCATACTATTTTCAGTAAAATTTAACGATAGTTTCTCTAAAAGATCTTCCCCATTTCTAGCAGTTCCTACAACCCTTATAGATTCATCTTCACCTATCATGTCCGAAATAATTTTTCTCATTAATGCAGAATCATCTACTACTAAAACCTTAATTTTTTCCAAGCATTATCACTCCATTAAATTTTTAAATTTCCCTTATTCCAATTCCTACTGTCTTTATCTTGACACCTCCATCATTGGTATCAAATATCATAGTTCTACCTTTGTTACCTCCTAGATCTTCTGCTAATATTGAAATAGAATTTTCTTTTAATATATTCTTTACAGCTTCTCCATTCCTACTTCCTATATTCATAACTACACTTTTATCTGAAAAGTTAAACATAGAAGCCCCACCTGCTATTTTAGCCTTTAAATTTCTTCTATTTACACCTAAGGCTTCTAACTTTTCTATCAAAATAGGAATAGCTAAATCTGCAAATTTCATTGGATTTTTTGTATTTGTAAATTGAGTGCTGTCCGGCAGCATTATATGTGCCAACCCACCTATACACTTTTCCTTATCATATAGAGCTATACCTACACAGGAACCCAGACCAATGGTTATAATTCTATCAGGAGAACTTGCAGTATTCATATCTGCTATTCCCACTCTTATCTCTTTTATATCCATAAATATACACCTTTCAATTTTTAATTATATGAGCTCCTTTTCTTCCTCCGTAAGTATTTTATCAAGATTTAAGAATATTATTATATTATCTTTTATTTTAATGAGGCCTTTTATATATCTTTTTGATATTTGGGACACTATATCAGGTGCAACTTCTATATCTGCAGTATTTACATCAGTAACTTCAGATACAACATCAACTATTATTCCTATTTTATTTCCACTTTGTTTCGTAACTATTATCTTAGCCTCTTTACTTTCTTCCGCTGAAGCAAAACCAAATCTCTTACTCAAGGATATTATAGGAAGTATATTTCCTTCATAATTTATGACTCCCTCTACAAAGTTAGGAGAATCCGGCAGCTTCGTAGTCTCTTCATAACCCAAAATTCTCTCTACTTCCATAATATCTGTAGCATAGTACTCACCATTTATACTAAATATCAATACTTTTATTTCCTTGCCATCCATTTAAAATCCTCCTTAAATAATATTGTTAGCCATCCTTATAAATCCTCATTTAAATCAATTATTACATAATTATAGCATATATCTACTTAAAATAGCATAAATCATGCATTTTGCAACAGGATTTTTATAGAACAAATTTGTCAACTACTATATCCCCTTCCTTCAAATACACATGTACATCTTTACTTGGAGAATCTAGAACAATTTCCTTGTTTTCAACTTTAAATACCGTATTATGATAAGCCACATCTGCCCATATATTTCCACCCTTACTTTCTACTTGAAGCTTTGTAGAAACTCCTGCTACACTCCCTACAATCTTACATTTTATTTCATTTTCAGCTTTTAGTATTCCCCCTCTTGCCACACTCTTTTCTTGCAAAAATTCAATGGAACCATTGGCATCAATTTGTGATATATATTCTCCTCTTCCTTTTATTATTATATCACCAGAACTCTGTATATTGGAGTCCTGACAGTAAGATAAAACCACTTTCACAGGAAGTGCCCTTGTGTCTTTTAGTTCCTCTATTTTATCTTCAATAATTTTCATTAGTTCATTTAACTCGGAATAACTTTTAATACTTATAGGTCCCATTCCTATAAGCTTGGTTTTGATAAATCTTACAATTTTATCCTCTTGATAATCATCACTTTCAACATTCAAGTCCGCAATTACATTTATGCCCAGCTTAATAAGTTTCTTGAATTTACTTTCCAATAATATTTTTATTATTTCTCCATCCTTTTTACTTTTGCCAAGCAGATTATAGTCTTTTATTTCTTTTACGGCCCCCACTAACTGTTCCATATTCTTATTAAATTTGCTCAGGTGTTCCATAGCCTTAATCTTCTTTACACTGTCACCGCCACCACATATTTGAGAGCTAACAACAGTTTGTCCTATACTTATATCACCTTTTGCATTTAAACTAGCCCTTTCTACTTCTTTTTCCACAATAAGGTCGTTGCCACATTCTACTTTCATGCCTTCTTTTACATTTCCATGTATAATTATATCACCTATAAAATTTATATTCCCAGTGCTTATATCCACATCTCCATTAATTTCGTGTACCTGATGAACATAATAAGTGTTGCTTTTTATGGAGGGTTTACCATCTATTGATGCTTCAACGGTGTTTTCATCTTTAAGTACACATCCATCTCCAACCTTTATTTTAATTTGTTTTATTGGTTTACATTTTAAAACCTTTCCAGTAACATCAAATCCATCTTTGCCTAAAGTGCCATTATGTTTTATTGCAATTATATCTCCCTTTTTTACAACATTTATGGTACCTATACTTTTAAAGTCTATATTTCCAATCGTATCTTCTTTTAAAACTACGGAGGTTTCAAACTTATTCTCTAGAAAATCATCCTCACCATTTATAGCTTCTTTTCCACAAGCTACTACAAGTTTTTTATCACCGTTTACAACTTCTTTCAAATTTTCTTCCATTATACCATAACTCACTTTATTATTAGATAATTCGTTCTTAATTTCATTTACTGTATACATAGGAGGCTTTATTGATTGAATTATTTCTCCTTCAAAATTCACTTTATGACTCTCATCTTTGTCTTTCAGTTTGTAAACGTTTTTAGGTATATATTTAACTTCAGCATATGCTTTCATTCTATCATCAGATAGATATATATTCATTTGTCTTTTTGGTTCATCTTCTTCAAAAACTATTTCTATTTTATTTTTACTAAATACTTCACATTTATCCTTAACTTCAGCTCCATCTACAAAAATAGATATATTATGTCCCCTATGTATTACCGCAGGTTTCCCATCTTCAATAGGATCCTTTACAATTATTTTGCCATTTTCTAATTTTATGGTTCCATCTTTTTCATTTGTTTTTACAATTTCCTTCTCTGTAACAGAATTTACATTACTCTGGTCTTCTTCCCCAAAAGACACTTCTATTATTACTTTTTTTCTAAAAAGTAATTTGCTTTTCTTAACAATCTTATATTGTAATTTGTCTTTTGGCATATTTAGTTTACAGCTGGCAGATTCTAAGCATTCCTCTAGTGAAGTACCATGAAACAATTCTTTCATAATTATCTCCCCCTAATTAATGAATCTTGCTTAGTGGGAATTTGTTTTTCCCACTAAGTTTAGATGAATTATCCAGAGACGTAGCTACTGTTATCTCCCACCTTGGTAGAAAAGCAGATATCCCAAATCTTTGATTTGGTGATAGTCGCTTTCGCTGTGTGCGTGGGAGTGTTACAGTAGAAAGCCATCGGATAAAAACTTCAATATCATATATAATCTATCTTAAGCCTTCTATGTTCTAATCTGTATCAAAATTTTTTATGTCATCCCTTACTTCTTTATCGTATGCTTTTATAATTTTAAGCAGTACTTTATTGTTTGAAGAATCAAATTTAACGTTTTCCACTTTTTTTATAGGCAGTACTTTTGGTGATGTACCAGATATAAATAGTGCATCAAACTTTTCTACATCCTTATAGCTTACCTCTTTCTCTGACACTTCAAGCCCTATTTTACTGCAGATATCCATTACAACCTTTCTCGTAGTTCCAGGAAGCACATTTTTTAATGGTGCAGTTACAACAGTATTTCCCTTTATCATAAATATATTGGACTTACTTCCCTCTGTAATGTTTCCATTACTATCCACAAGTATAGCTTCAAACACATTCTTTTCTTTTATCGTACTATCTACCTTAGTTCTAAACTCATAATTTATTACTTTTGCATTTGGATTTTCTCTTTCTCCATGATAAAAGATGGTGTCTACTCCCACTTTATACTCTTCTAGAGATGGATAATTATAAGGCAAAAAATAAGACAAAAATGTATTCTTTTCATAGAAATTAAAAATAATCTTTATATTACCTACTGAAATTTCATTTGCCTTTATAAGTTTTAATATACTATTTTTAATATCTTTTTCATTAAGCCATAATCTCAAATTAGTTATTTTTGCTGAATTTTTCATACGTCTTAAATGTAACTTTAAAAAAAGAGGTTTTCCATCTATAATACGTATTACCTCATATATAGACTTTCCATGTTTAAATTCAGCCTCTTTAAATTGTTCTTTGTTTTTTAATTCATTATTATATAGAAAAAATTTTTCAATACACTCACTCATGTAAATCAAATCTCCCTTTCATATATTTTCTTATTATTTAACTAAATGTTGCCATTTAGTCTCTATTATATTCTACATTATTCATGGAAAGTTTTCCACATTAACTATTAATTCTTCATTCTTAACTATTAATTAAAAATATTGTTTCGCAATTTTTCTATTATAATTCTAAACAAAGTCATTTACATTACATAAAGTTTTTAATAGAAGCAAAGTATGATATTATAATTAAATAAGGAAGTGATTCATTTGGAAAAACTCGCTATATTTGACGTAGATTTTACTTTAACAAATAGTGAAACCTTAATGGAATTTTACATATTCATGGTAAAAAAACGTCCTAGACTCATATTATACGCACCTTTTAGCATTATGTCTGCCCTTTTATTTGTACTGAAGGTTTTTAGTGCTAAAAAGGCTAAAGAAAATTTTATTTCATTTATAAATGGAATACGTGAAAAGGATATGGAACTTCTCACAAAAGAATTTTACGAAAAAAGACTAAGTAAAATATTTTACAAAGATGCTCTATATACCTTAAAAAAATTTAAAAATAGTGGCTATAAAATATATCTGATATCTGCTTCTGCAGAATTTTATTTAAAAGAATTATATAAAATAGAGGAAGTTGATAAAATAATAGGTACACGATTTGAAATTGTAAATGGAAAGCATACTAGAAAAATTCTCGGACAAAATTGCAAAGGAGAAGAAAAGGTAACAAGGCTTATGGAATCTTTAAAAAAAGACAACATAGAAGTTGACTTCAAAAATTCTTATATGTTCTCAGATTCACTATCTGATTTGCCTCTCTTTAAATTGGTAGGCAATCCTTATCTTATAAATTACACAAGAAAAGATAACCAGGGGATTGAAGTTTTAAGGTGGAAGTGAACTTTAAACTTTTTAATTGGCAACGTATAGTTAGAAAGACTATACGTCGCCAATTAATTATTCTTCTTCCATTAATTTCTCATAGTATTTTGAAACTTCATCAAATTCGTTATCCTCTGGAATAACAAGCTCTCCTTCATTTTCTACTTTAAATAAATAAGTAGAGCCATTCTCAGGATTCTCAACTACAGCATATTTTCCTTCTTTATATTCAAAACCATCAACTATTTCACAGGAAACTATCTCTCCATTTTCATCCTCTAAATCTACTATTAAAGGATCTGAATCTTCACAGCCGCATCCACAGCCGCAATCATGTTCATGTTCGTGTGTTTCTGTACAGCCACAATTTTCTTCTTGGCTAGTACAGCCACAGTTGCATTCATTTAAATTTTCTTTATCCATAAAGTAAACCTGGCATTTATTATTTGGCGATATGTTACAAATATATTTGCCAGGAATCTTCACCTCCTTTTAACTGTTATGTTCTAATTTTAACCTTAATTGCTCTATAATAAAAGTATTTTTTTAATATTTTTAAATGGACAAACTAATTTATCTTTCTACCATAATAATAAATCTATCTCAATTTGATAGTTTAAGAATAATACGAAGTATTATTCTTAAGAGGACAGAGAACAGGTAACAGAGGACAATTGACAGAGGACAGAGGACAGAGGACAGAGGACAATGAAGGAAGATTTTTCTCCGCTGCACTATGAAAAATCTTTAATTTATAAATCTAGGTTTGAAATTTTAAAAAACTGAATAAATTTATATGAATAAGTCTAATATTTTAGATGAATTGATAAATTTAGGAGGTTAAAAATTGAAAGAAAACTTAACTTATAAAAAAGCCTTTGTTTTTGCAAAAGAAATTGTTAACTTATATAAATATTTGGTTGAAGAAAAGATGGAATACATTATTTCAAAATAGGTTCTTAGATCAGGAATAAGTATAGGAGCAAACGTAAAAGAAGGACTAGACGCTCAAAGTAGACGAGATTTTTTTAATAAGATGAATATAGCCCTTAAAGAAGCATCTGAAACAGAGTATTGGTTAGGACTTTTAATCGCTACTAAATATATTGATGCTAATGCATCAGAGAAATTAATTATTAAATGTAAAGAACTAAATAAAATCCTAAACTCTATTGTTAAAACCACAAAGAAAAATTTAAAAATCATAGAGGATTGACAATTGATACAACCTAAAGACTTGCAACAAAATTATCTAGTTATGAGAAATAATTAAGGGCTTTCCGTAGTGTAATGGAAGAAAAGCAACAATCACTGTCCTCTGTAAATTATCAACTGTCCTCTAAAAAACACTTCAGAATTTACTTACATTAAGTTAAAATTTAGTTATCTAACTAACCCAATTTTTTAGGCACAAAAAAGTACCAGACAGCTTACGCCATCTGATACTTTTTATTAAATTTACTTGATTACTGTTCACTATCAAGCTTTTTATATCCTGCAATTCTTTGAAGAGCATCTTTCTTAGTCTTTTCAAATAATGCATCTGCCTGATCTGGGAATTGTTTAGCAAGTGAAGAGTATCTTACTTCTCCCATTAAGAATTCCTTGAAATCTGTAGTTGGTTCTTTTGAATCCAAGCTAAATGATTTCTTTCCTTCTTCTTTTAATTCTGGATTGTATCTGTAAAGTGCCCAATATCCACAATCAACAGCTCTCTTAGCTTCTCTCTGGCTCTTACCCATTCCAACTCTTAAGCCATGATTGATACATGGAGCATAAGCTATTATAAGTGATGGTCCATGATAAGCTTCTGCTTCATGAATTGCCTTTAATGCCTGATTCTTATCAGCACCCATTGAAATCTGAGCTACATAAACATATCCATAACTCATAGCCATCATTCCAAGATCTTTCTTCTTAGTCTTCTTACCACTTGCAGCAAATTTAGCTACAGCAGCTGTTGGAGTTGATTTTGAAGATTGTCCACCTGTATTTGAATATACTTCTGTATCAAGTACAAGAATATTTACATCCTCATTTGAAGCTAAAACATGATCTACTCCGCCGTATCCTATATCATAGCCCCATCCGTCTCCACCGATTATCCAGTGAGATCTCTTTACTAGGAAGTCTCTGTTTTCATAAATATCATTTAATAAAGTATTGCTACTCTTTTCTTTTTCAAGTAAAGCTGTTATTTTATCAGCTCTTTCTCTTGTTCCTTCACCTTCAGCAAAGTTTTTAATCCAGTCTTCAAAAGCAGCTTTAAGTTCTGCACTTAAACTACCCTTTAAAGCTTCTTCAATTTTATCCTGAAGTCTTTCTCTTGTCTGTTTAACTCCAAGGAACATACCTAATCCATATTCAGCATTGTCTTCAAATAATGAGTTAGCCCAAGATGGACCATGTCCTCTATAGTTAGTTGTGTATGGAGTTGCTGGTGCTGATGCTCCCCAAATTGATGAACATCCTGTAGCATTTGCTATCATCATTCTATCACCAAACAATTGAGTTACAAGTTTAACATAAGGAGTTTCTCCGCATCCTGCACAAGCTCCTGAGAACTCAAGTAATGGTTGTTCAAACTGACTTGCTTTTACACTGTATTTATCCTTCATTGGGTTATCCTTATGAGCTACAGCATTAACAGCATAATCCCAAGCTTCTGTCTTTGACAGCTGAGTATCTACTGGCTTCATAACAAGAGCCTTTTCTTTTGCTGGACATACATCTTCACAGTTTCCACATCCTGAACAATCAAGTGGTGAAATAGCCATTGTAAATTTAAGTCCCTTTGCTCCATTTGCATCTTTAGCTTCAAATCCTTGAGGTGCTTTAGCTAATTCTTCTTCAGTTGTAAGAACTGGTCTTATAGCTGCATGTGGACATACAAATGAACATTGGTTACATTGTATACATTTGTCTACTTGCCATTCTGGAACATTTATTGCTATTCCTCTCTTTTCATAAGCTGCAGTTCCTGCTGGGAATGTACCATCTTCCATTCCTACAAATGCACTTACTGGAAGTTTATCTCCTTCTTGTCTATTCATAGGATTAACTATTTTTTCTATAAATTTAGGAAGTTCCTTTGTAGCTGCTGCTTCATCTTCTGCATCTTTCCATGAAGCTGGAACATCTATTTTAACTACTGCATTTACACCCTTGTCTATAGCAGCGTTATTCATATCTACAACTTTTTGTCCCTTCTTACCATAAGAAGTTACAACTGCTTCTTTCAAGTACTTAACAGCATCATCTATTGGAATGATATTTGCAATCTTAAAGAATGCTGATTGACATATCATATTTATTCTTCCACCAAGTCCAATTTCTTGAGCTATTTTAACAGCATTTAATGTATAGAATTTAATATCATTGTTTGCTATATATTTCTTCATAGAAGCTGGTAACTCTTTCTCCAATTCTTCTTGAGTCCAAACTGTATTTAATAAGAAGTTACCGCCTTTTTTAAGTCCTGCAAGTACATCATACTTATGAACATAAGATTGGTTATGAACTGCAACAAAATCAGCCTTATCTATAAGATATGGTGATTTTATTGGTGATTTACCAAATCTTAAATGAGAAACTGTTATACCACCGGATTTCTTTGAATCATATGCAAAGTATCCTTGAGCATACATATCTGTATGGTCTCCAATAATCTTTATAGCACTCTTGTTTGCTCCAACAGTACCATCTGATCCAAGTCCCCAGAACTTACAAGCTGTAGTTCCTTGTGGTGTTGTATTTATATCTTCTCCTACAGGTAATGAAGTATTTGTAACATCATCAACTATACTTAATGTAAATCTATCCTTAGGTTTATCTGATTTTAAGTTTTCAAATACTGGTAGAATATGTGATGGTAATACATCTTTTGAACCAAGTCCATATCTTCCACCAACTATAACTGGTTGTACTTCTTGTCCATAGAAAGCATTCTTAACATCTAAATAAAGAGGTTCTCCAATTGATCCTGGTTCTTTTGTTCTATCAAGGACTGCAATTTTCTTAACAGTCTTTGGTATGTATTTCATAAAGTGTTTTATTGAGAATGGTCTATATAAATGAACTGTAAGTAATCCAACTTTTTCACCTTTTGTGGTTAAGTAATCAATTACTTCTTCTACAGTTTCACAGACAGAACCCATAGCTATTATAATTCTCTCTGCATCTTTTGCTCCATAGTAATTGAATAGATGATATTCTCTTCCTGTAAGTTTAGTCATTTCTTGCATATATCCTTCAACTATCTCTGGAAGTGCTTCGTAATACGTATTTGAAACTTCTCTTTCCTGGAAGTATATATCAGGATTTTGAGCTGTACCACGAGTTACTGGATGATCTGGATTTAAAGCTCTTCTTCTAAAATCATTCAAAGCTTTCTGATCAACTAATTTTGCTAATTCTTCATACTCTAATAATTCGATTTTTTGAATTTCATGAGAAGTTCTGAATCCATCAAAGAAGTTTACAAATGGAACTCTTCCTTTTATTGCTGATAAATGGGCTACTGCTGAAAGATCCATAACCTGTTGTACTGAACTTTCTGCAAATAAAGCAAATCCAGTTTGTCTTGTTGCCATAACATCTTGGTGATCACCAAATATGTTAAGTGAATTTGCAGCTACTGCTCTAGCTGATACATGGAATACTCCTGGTAATAATTCACCAGCAATCTTATACATGTTAGGTATCATAAGTAATAAGCCTTGAGATGCAGTATATGTACTAGTCAATGCTCCTGCTTGTAGTGAACCATGTACGGCTCCTGATGCTCCAGCCTCTGATTGCATCTCCATAACTTTTACTTGTTGTCCAAAAATATTTTTCTTTCCCTTAGCTACCCATTCATCTACATGTTCTGCCATTGGTGATGATGGAGTTATTGGATAAATAGCTGCTACATCAGTAAATGCATAGGAAATATAAGCAGCAGCAGTATTTCCATCCATAGTTTTCATTTTACGCATAAAAATTCCTCTCCTTTTCAAGTATATAATTAAATCTTTTTATTAAACTAGCAATAGTATAAAATAACTTACATCGTACTATTAGATTTAATACAAAATATAATTTTAAACAACTGTACTTATTTTTTATTTATAATTAATACAGTTTAATCCCGTCACTAGTACAGTAAATAGTACAGCATTTCTTTTACAATTAAAGATTTGTATTAAACATCTAAAAAAGCACATTGAAAAGTACTTAACTATCTTTAATTAAATTAAGTATCTTATGTATTCTACTATTTTAATATACATCAAAAT
>NZ_LROR01000108.1:0-31967 GCF_001675205.1 Clostridium coskatii
TCTGAGGTATATGGTGATTTTGTTTCTTTACAATTCAATTTTACCATAAATCAGTGAGGAGTTATTTTATTTTACGACAAAAAATATCCCGCATTTATGCGGGTTACAGCGTTTCGCAAACGCCTATACGTTTTAAAACTGAAAGGAGATTATTTACCTATGAAAATGGTATGTATAGGAGACAGCTTAACTGCTGGATATGGTGTTTCTAATAGTGAATGTTTTGTATCCATTCTAAGAGAAAAACTTCAAATAGATATTTTAAACAAAGGAATATGTGGAGATACGGCTTCGGGATTGCTGTCACGTTCTTATAAAGATGTAATTCAAAATAATCCTAGTCATGTACTCATTATGGTTGGATGTAACGACTTTATGACTGGAAGATCTCTAAAACTAGTAACAGATAATTTAAAAGAGATCATAAAAGAATCCTTATCTGCAAAAATAATTACAATAATAGGCATAGAACCTCTCGTATACAAAAAATTAGCTAAGGAAAAATGGGATAGTACTTTAGATTATGAGAAAGTAAGTGAGCAAGAAAGTGAATACAGAAATTGGATAATAGATTTTTGCACTAAAAATAGTCTTTTTTATGCAGACTTTTATAGCTGCTTCCAGGAAAAATTAGAAACAAACACCAAGGACGATTTGTTTATAGATGGAATTCATCCTACAGCACTAGGCCATAAATTAATGGCAGAATGTATACAAAAAACACTTACTCTGATAGAATCACAAAATGTATATAAAAAAATACTTACTTTCAAAGAAGTACATAAAAAATAATATTTTACAGGCTACTCTTTATTGAATTTTTTTGTATATAGTGCTATACTAAAGATAGAAATTCAGCATATATATTACACTTAAAAAGTTATATATTATATAATATATTAAACGTTAGCACTATATTATAAGGGGGATTTGTTAAAATGAATACTACCTACTGTTTTTCTAAAATACCAGAAGACTTACAAAAGCAAATTGAAAATTTAATAGAAAAATCCGGAATGCCTGCAAAAGAATTCATAAATGCATTAGCTGAACACTATGATGTAAAATACTCCAATATATCACCTGCAGCAATTGATTATTCAAATTACTGGAATAGTTTTGTAGACTAAAAATGTATAGCTGTTATACTAAATGTGTAACAGCTTTCTTACAAAAATACAATTCTTAAGTTTAAAAAGTATGAAAGTATGGTATTAGTTAATGCATTTTCTAAAATACCTTTGGTTTCGATTTATTTGATTTTAATTTTATCTGTGAAATAATCAATGTTACTATCGGTAAGATTACTTGAAACGGAACAGCATAGTAAATGTATATATTATTAGCCCAGTAAAGCATTTCTATAGTATTATTATATAGTATTTGTGATAAATTTATCATAAGAAGTCCTATGGGACCAACCATTATTCCGTAATTATTTATATTGAAAATTTTAGCAGTTCCAGTTGATGCTGCATACAAGCACACACTTACCTTAATAAATCCCATGAGTACAAATATTAATGCAACAATAATTTCAAATCTTTCAATAAAATCACCTATTTTTATCGTTCTTGTGGATGTAAATTGGGGAAAATATAAATCTGTAGTTGTTTGAGAACCTAAAACAACAACATTATTAATAGAAGACAATAAAAGAAATATACCACTTATTAACAATGCTTTAAGAAATACTTTAAATATTTTCTTTCTATTTCTAAGTGAATGAAAAACTGTGGTAAAGATAATTGATTGAGTAAATGGAAAAGAAAAAGAAGAAAATGCTCCTAGCAAAACCTGCTTTGTATTATTATATAATATAGGTTTTAAATTTATAAAGTGAGAATTAGTATAAAGAAGAGCTATGATAATTATTGTAATTACCATAATCAATGGTAAAAAAAACATAGCTAAACGACCTAAAACTTCAATGCCGGATTTTACAGTCCAAATACACAATAGACCGAGAAAAATAGCAAAAATAGATTGAGGCGTTTCAGGCAATGAAACTACATTTACAAATTCAGAAAAAACTCTTATTACTAAAGCACCCAAGTGGAATACATACCAGATAAATAATACTGAAATTACTTTACCAATTTTTTTACCAAATACATACTGAAAAATATCATACAGATCTTTTTCAGGAAAATTATTAAGTAACTTTGAATAAACAACAATCATTGGCAGTGACATAATTATTCCAAGTGCTATGGATATCCAAGCATCTTGTTTCGCATTTTTAGCAACTTCTAGCACAATAGAAGTACCAATTAAGAACATAGACATTATACATATGCCTTGAGAATTAGATATTATTTGTCTATCCACATATTTCTCTCCTTTCAATCAACCTTGTAACTTAAATATGAATTCAATGATTTTTTTTATAGGTACTGCCGGACTGGGTACATTAATATGAAAGACAAACAATACATCAAGTACAAAAGAAAATAGTATAAAAGTTGTATAAACAATAAACACTTTCCAGTTTTTATTGTTAGTTACTGGAATAAGATCATATATAATAAAAAGTGTTATTATAAACAAATATAAAACAAATAGCATTATAAGTTACATTCCTCTTTGAATAGTTTTTGAATTAAGTCCGCTGTTTCTAAGCTGAATTTCAATATTTATGTTTACATTCATGTTTTTAAAAGTATCGTCCCATTTATCTTTAACATCATTCCAAACTGAAGGTATGTCGGATTTTATATGTTTGCCAAATCCAAAAATATCTGTTTCATAGTTATTTTGAACCTTGTTAACTGTATTTCCTATCGATACTTTTAGTGATTCTTCAGCTGCTTGTTTAAGCCTTTGACGACCACTTTCTTGAATAAAATCTTTACTTCCCTCGATTTCTGCTATTGATGCATCTACCCTAATATTCATATTGATACTAAGCTTTCCATTCTTATGTATGGGTTTTATTTTTGTTTTACTTCCAAATATTTCTAAAGTTATATTGGTTATCTGATTCCCGTCTAAAATTTTTTCAGCCAATAGCCCTTTATCAATCTGATTAGCTGCAAAAAGAAAATATTTTGATTCATCTGTATTTAAAGATCCAACAAGCTTATCACCTTTAAACACAGCTGTACCAATTAATTCTACAGTACGCTTACCATTAATTGTTTTTATATCATAAAGAGGTAAAACTGGTGATATATCATTTCCTTCAATATTATTTATAATCTCATAAACCCTAGCTATAGGTGCATTTGCAAGTGTTCTCTGATGTTCTATCATTTTAGCAATATCAAAAGATTTTAAATTTGAGGTTATAGTTTTGCTCTGCAGTATTTCCTTTGCAAGGTTTTTATTTGAAATTAATACATACATTTCTTCTCTCATTTCAGCATCTCTGTAAGGTAGATCAAGTGCTGGAATAATGCCTTCTTCTGCTATATCTTTGCTTATAATAAAAATTTTTGCATGCCCCCAATGTAATTTATTACCAGTAGTATTTATCATATTTCTCATTGCATCAAATATAGTATTTCCTTTTGATTCAATTATGTTTGATACTGCTTTAGCTTCTTTCCCGGACATTTGAAAATTCAGTATTTCTGCATTTACCACATATTTATTGTTTTTTTTATCTTTATCCAGTGAAAGTCCTGTTACAAGTGAATATTTTTCAATATCTACATAATTCCAACATCCACATAATGTTACTGAAGATAATAACACTAATAAAATAGAAAGTATCCTTCTTTTGATTTTCAACTTTTCTTACCTCCAGATGACCTTCTTACTAAGTTGCTAGCAGCAATGAACTTTGGACGGTATTTCATATAAAACCAAGGTGCTCTTATTGCTGTATCTTTTAAATCTTCAGGGTTTAATGTCATAAGACTGAGCATATAAGGTACTCCAAAGGAACGCATTTTAAATAAATGAATCAGTATACCTATTATTCCAAATACAAAACCATATAGTCCTAATATAGAAGAAAGCATTAATAATATTATTCTTAATAAAATAGAGCCACCTTTAATTTTGGGAATTGCAAGTCCTGTTATTCCTGTAAGTGCTATGATAATTATCATTGGTGCACTTACAAATCTCGCATCAACTGACGCCTGGCCTAATACTAATGCACCAACTATGCTAAAAGCTTGCCCAATTTGATTTGGCATTCGCACACCAGTTTCTCTGAGAATTTCAAATGCAATCAACAGCAACAAAGCTTCTAACGTAATGGGAAATGGGATGCCTTGCCTTGCTGCAGTTATACTTATAACTAATGGTGTTGGTATTGCTTCAATGTGAAAGGTGGTTAATGCTATAAAAATTGAAGGCAAACTTATAGTTATTATAAAACTCAGCATTCTTAGTAATCGGCTTATTGAAGAAAAATAAAAATTAATATAGTAATCATCATTAGACTGAAAAAGTTCAATAAAAATATGCGGAACAGTTAATGCAATCGGGGTACCCTCTACTATGATTGCAATACGGCCCTCCAATAATTTTGCTGCAACAATATCAGGTCTTTCAGTGCTGCCTATTGTCTTAAATGGTGAAAAAGGTTCATCATTGATAAGCTCTTGTATGTAGCTAGAAGCTATAATACCATCAATGTCAATGCTTTCTAATCTTTTATTTAACTCATTAAGTATTTTGTTATTAACTATACCGTTTATATAACATAGGCATATTTTTGTTTGCGTTTGTGTACCTAATACTCTGACCTTAAACTTTAATTCGGGAATTAACAGTTTTCTTCTTATCATAGAAAGATTCACCATAAGAGATTCTGTAAATCCTTCTCTCGGTCCCCGCAGGATTTTTTCTCCTTCCGGTTCTTCAATAGCTCTAGGTTTCCATCCAACGGTACTTATAATTAAAGCTTCTGATGCGCCTTCTAAAAAAAGAACGGTATTACCATTTAAGATTGATTCAATAATTTCATTTACATCCTTAGTTTTATTTACATTATTTGAAAAAATTATGTGATTTAAAATATTTTCAACGTTACTATTTTTTTCGTTTAAGTATGTATTTTCAATTATTGGCTTTATAATATTAGCGTTTATTGTTTCACTATCTATCATTTCCTGAAAAAAGATTATACAGCATTTAACATTGTTATTTTTCTGGTTTTCAAAATATCTTACAATAAGTGTATCATTATCATTAAAAATATCTTTAATTAAACTTATATTTAGCTGAATGGAATTACTAATTATGCAGTTTTTTGTATAGTTTTGGTGTGAAATTTTATTATTGGCTTTTCCATTTTTATTACGCATATTTATAATAGACCACCTTAATATATAACTTTATAATATTATTTATCAAACTTGTATACAATATACATATTTACATATTGATTTTTTATAAATAAATCAAAAGAAAAAATAGCAAAATTGCATTAGAAAAAACAAAAAACATTTAGATATTTCTAAGTTACTTCAAAAACAAAAATAAGAGCTATTTATAGCAATTTTTCAAATTGCTATAAATAGCTCTTATTTTTGTTTATTTATAATTATGAAAGCATAGCAAATCTAAATATGAATAAAGCTGCAAGTACATATACTATTGGATGAACTTCCTTATATTTTCCTGTAACTATTTTAACTATTGGATAAAATATTATTGCTGCTGCTATACCATTTGCTATACTATAACTAAAAGGCATAAATGCTATAGCAAAGAAAGCTGGAAGTCCTTCTGTAAAATCACTAAAGTCTATTTTAGTAACTACTCCAATCATAAGTGCCCCTACAATTATAAGTGCTGGAGCTGTAGCTTGGGTAGGAACTATTCCAACTAGTCCACTAAAGAATAATGAAAGTATAAATAGTATTCCAACAACACATGATGTAAGTCCTGTCCTACCTCCTGCAGATACACCTGAAGTAGATTCTACATATGTATTAACAGTACTTGTTCCTAGCATTGAACCAATAGTAGTTGCAAGGGAATCTGCAAAAAGAGCCTTGTGCATATTTTTAACTCTTCCATTTTCATCAACCATACCAGCTTTTTCAGCTGTTCCAACAAGTGTTCCTATAGTATCAAACAAATCTACTAAAGTAAATGTTATGACTACCATAATTATGCTAGTTAAACCTCCAACTACACCTGCTTTTCCTATTCCCAAAAGTCCCTTAAAATCAAAAGCAAAGAACGTAGGTGCAAGTGATGGTGGTGCACTTACAACTTTTATTCCCGTAAGATGTGTCACTCCTAAAGGTATACCAACTATAGTAGTTAATATTATTCCTATTAAAATTGATCCTTTAACATTTCTTGCCATAAGTATAACTGTAATTAAAATACCTATAATTGCTAGTAAAACGGGTGCACTAGTAAGTTTTCCAAAAGCAACCAGTGTAGAAGGATCTGATATTACAATTCCTGCATTTTTTAGACCTATAAGAGCTATAAAAAGTCCGATACCTCCTGATATAGCAAGTTTTAAATTAAATGGAAGAGCATCTACAATTTTTTCCCTTATGGAAGTTACTGTTATTATAATAAAAATTATTCCTGAAACTAAAACTGCTGCCAATGCTTGATGCCATGTATAATGCATACCTAAACAAACGCTGTAAGTAAAAAATGCATTAAGTCCCATTCCTGGTGCCTGTGCAAAAGGTAGATTTGCATAAAGTGCCATTATGAAAGTTCCAACAGCCGCTGCTATACAAGTTGCCGTAAATATAGATCCTACAATAGGATCATTTATTGCAGATAACCCGGCTTTAACCGCTGCATCTCCCATAAGTCCATGCACATTCATTCCTGCCTGCATAAGTATAGTTGGATTTACAAAGATTATATAGGCCATAGTAATAAAAGTAGTAACACCTGCTAAAATCTCTGTCTTTACAGTAGTATTGTTTTCCGGCAATTTAAAAAATGATTCTAAAAAAGATAAATTGCCACCGTCATTTTTGTTCGCTTTTTCAACATTCATGTAATTCCCTCCAAAATTAAAAAATTTCTAACATGAATTATGGGATAATCCAAGTTAGAAAATAGTTAAAAAAATACCATTTTCACGGAATCCACTCATAGTCAAGGATTTTTGGTACCTTGGTAGATACTCTTGAACCATATTATCAAGATTATACGAATGTTCTGCTAAAAAAATTATTTAATGTACGTTTTTATATTATCATCTTGTTCATAATAAGTCAACATTTTTATAAACTATCTCTTGCTAAAATGTAAAAATCCAAGTATAACAACAAATATTAAAAAAGGCAGCGAAAATACTATTTTAAAAGCAAATCCTATAATGGCCATTATAAAAGCTAGAAATATAACTATGCCTACAAGTGGAAGCACTATAATCCCTAACAAAGAAAATACAATATACACAGCAAAAATCGCAAATAAAATGCCAAATAATGTAATCACAAATTGTCCACCTATCACTATTTTATTTAGATACTTATCAAATCTAAAATTCATTAAAGCTTAAAATTTTTCATATTCTTTATCATCCTTAATAAATATATTAGGGAGAATATAACTAAAAATCAAGTACTTTTTTGTATAAATTTATTGTATATAGAATGTGAAACAGCACATATAAAATTTTTAAAGAACAAAGTATAAAATTAAAATATCAAATTTTGAACTTTGTTATTTTAAAAAGATTTGCTTCGCATTATTTTTAAACTGCGAAAGTTGAGTTAATTATTTTCAATATCATTTAATATAATTCTTCTATAATTATGATCAATATTATATAATTCAAATATCTCATCATCTAATATTTTCTTCAACATATTTTTTTGATCATTATCATTTATAATTTTGCAAACTAATTTTTCTATGTCTTCTTTAGCTTGTCTGCTGCAATGTCTTATTGGTATTTCATCCAAATTGCATTTTTTAATTTGTGGAATAGAATTAGAGTTGGTAATTAAAAAATTTAAATAATACCATTGAATTAACTCTGAATTCAATATTGCCAAAATATACTGAGGTGAAAATTCCTCATTTGTACTTATTATTCCATATAGAGATTGTTCTATTATACGTCCCTTATCATCTAAAGCTGCTATTAAATTTTTTCCAGTTTTCCTTATTACTAATTTATTTTTAAAAGTAAGTTTTTCTATATTTTTAGTTCCGCCTATTATGTTTTCAGGCACAAAATCATAATAGTAATTGTTTAAAACTCGAAACTTTTTTATATTTTCCCCTTTTAATACTTCAACCTGATGTTGATTTTTTTTAACAGGAGTTATTTTTTTACTATAACCTATAAATCCTGTAAAAGTCTTGGAAATGCTTTTTAATTTGCTGCTATTTTTCTCTATACAATCCTTTATGCTTAAGTTTTGATTATAACAACAATATGTAAACTTAAATTTTGAATTTCTCAGATATTCATGCTGATACATTTCATATGTCCTCTTCTTATAAATATCTATTTCTATTTTATTTACTTTTCTATGTTTATTTTCTGCTATCATAATCATAGAATCTGTGTTTATTTCCGGAAAATCTATCTCAAACACAAGATTTAATATATTATAATTTTCAAGTAAACTCTTTCTAAGTTCACTGTATTGAAGATTTCGTGACAGCCTATCAGGAACTACAAATCCAAATCTTCCTCCCGGCTTTAATATTTCCATAGACCTTTTTATAAAATACTCATACAAATTAGGTAAATATGTATTTCCATTATAATTTTCACTATAATACTTTAACAATCCATCCTCTATATTCATCTTATTCTTTCGACTTAAAGATACCCAAGGAGGATTCCCCAGTACATAATCATATTTTGTGTTCCAAAACTTAACAACAGATTGAATATTAGATTCCTTATATTTTTCTACATTATCAATTTGATTCCACTTTATAAGACTGTTGCAGCATATGATATTGTCCTCCATATTAATGTTTATACCACTGACTTTACTTAAATTAATTTTTGTAAGCTCTACAGCGATGCTGTCTATATCTGCACCATATATACATTTCTTTAATATATGAAAGCTTAAATTTTCCTGCTGCCAATAGTGAAATCCGTCTATACTCTTTAATCCATCTTCAGTTTCAATGGTATAAGTTTTATCGTTAAAAGTATTTCTAATGTGCTCTAAATTTTGACTGAACTTTTCCATTAAAATTTCGTATACTCTTACTAGAAAATATCCACTTCCACAAGAAGGATCTAATACTTTTATAAAAGGATTTTTTTTAAGATCTAAATTTGACATAATATTCTTCACTATATAGTCAACTATGTAATGAGGAGTATAAAAACTCCCCTTCCGTTTTCTTTCTTCCTTTTCCATTGATCTTTCATACATTTCTCCAAGTATAGATAAATCACGCCACTTATGCATACCATACCTCTTTTTCTAAATTCACAGTTCACAATGCCCAATTATTGTGCATTAATTACTTTGTGAATTCTGCAGATATTTCTGGTGAAGACAAATTTTCTTTTTCATTTGAATTTAACTTCTTAATTTCAAAATATAAAAACAAAGCCGTCAATATGGAAGCTACAGCATCGGATACAGGAGCTGCCATCCACACTCCATTTAGCTTAAATATTCTTGGGAGTATAAGAAGCATAGGAATAAGAACTATTACCTGTCTTAAAAGTGCTAAAAACATAGATATTTTAGCTTTTCCTATAGCTTGAAAAAAGTTAGAGCTTACTATTTGAAATCCTATTATAGGAAACATAATCATAAATATTTTTATTCCATTTACAGTTATATTAGTCAAGTTCATATCAGACTTATTAAACATATTTACTAAAACTGTAGGGAAAATTTGAACTGCAATTCCTCCTGCGGCAGATACAAAAGTTGCTGCTGCAATTGCAAGTAGTAATGCTTTCTTTACACGTCTATGCAATTTAGCTCCATAATTAAACCCAATTACTGGCTGTGACCCTTGATTTATTCCAAATATAGGCATGAGTATCATAGTAGATATACCATTTATTATACCCATAGCACCTATAGCTAAATCTCCTCCATATATTGCTAAACTTTTATTCAATATAACATTTACCAAACTTGCAGCAACCTGCATTGCAAATGGAGACATTCCTATAGAGAAAATGCTTGCAACTATATCTTTGTTTAAACGAAGATACTTCTTTTTTATTCTAAGCATACTATTTCCCTTTAAGAAATAATAAAGTACCCATATCATGTTTATGGCCTGAGAAATTGAAGTAGCTATAGCCGCTCCTTTTATTCCAAAATGAAGTATATATATAAATAGGAAGTCCAATATTATATTACATATACCTCCTATAAGCATTGTATTCATTGCTGTCTTAGGATCGCCTTCCGAACGTATTACATTATTTAATCCAAAACCTACAGTCTGAAATGTAGAAACAGAAATTAAAATAGTTATAAACTGCCTAGCATAACCTATAGTGTTATCACTAGCTCCAAACCCCCTCAACATAGGGTCCACAAAAATAAGTCCCAAAATTGTAATTACTATAGAAACTATAATCAAAAGTACAAACGCATTTCCTAATATGTGCTCTGCTTCATCTTTATTGTTTTCTCCCAGCCTTATGGATATTCTTGCTGCAGCACCTATTCCTACAAGCATACCAAAAGCCATTATAAGTATAGATATAGGGAAAGTCAAACTTACACCTGATATAGCCATAGCTCCAACAACTCTTCCTATAAATATCCTGTCTATTACAATATAAAGTGAGTTAACTAGCATGCCAATTATAGCTGGTATAGAAAATTCCAATAGTAATTTACCAACTTTTTCATCTCTTAATTTTACTGATCTTTCCAAATTAATTCCTCCTATAGAAATAGTTAATAGCCTAAATATTTTAGGCTGTTCTACAATAAATTCTTATTCAATTTTTTCAGCCAACAAAGCATAAGCTGCTTTTCTTCTTTTGAAAACCCACTGCTTAAGGTTGCCTCTATTTCATCATTTGCTGACATACATTTAAGCCTTATGTTTTTTCCTTCTTCTGTAAGATAAATTCTATTTATTCTGGCATCTTTAGTGTCCTCTCTTCTATCTATCCATCCCTTTGATACTAAAGTATTTACAAGCCCTGTAATGGAAGCTGGTCTTAATTGAAGTTCTTCGGCTATTTCCTTCTGGGTTAACCCATCTTCTATCCATAAGTGTACAAGTACTCCTACTTGTGATGTAGTCAAACCATATTTAGCAAGTTTACTATTATGTAAATTTGTCATATTTCTATAAATTACCCTAAGCCAATATGTTATAAATTTATCACAGGGTTCACATTTTGCTTTGCTTTCCATTTAGTTAGCCTCCTAATTAATTGCACAACCTATGTTATAATAATAAATAAGTATTGTCAATACTATTTAGTAAAATTTAAAGCAAAATTGTCACAACTCATTAACACTTCTGTCATACAACTGTAACAAAGCAACTCTATTATATATACATGAAATAAATAATAAAATTTTTTAGGAGGTACTTACATGGGTAATTTCAACAATGAATATGATACTTCAAAAATAAGTTTAAAAACTAAATTCAAAGATAAACTTAAAAGAAGTAAAAAATTTATGTCTTATATAGCTGTAGGATTAATATGCAGTATAATAGGTGGAAGTATTTCAATTGCAGGTGCCTTATATTTCATACCAACATTAGGTATGTTTAAGAGCACCCCATTATATCAAAATCTAGCTTTACAAAATACAGGAAATGAAAAATCTTCTACTATAGATGCTTCCCCTGTATCAACTGCAAAAGGCGGTCTTACCGTATCTGAAATAGCAAAGAAAGTAGGTCCTGCTGTAGTTGGAGTATCTATAAAAACTGCTTCACAGTCATCCGATATATTTGGTTTTTCTGGTAACAGTCAATCTGATGAAAGTCAATCAAACGGCAACAGTAGCGACAACCAAGATGATGGCATGGGGTCAGGTATAATAATAAATGAAGATGGATATATACTTACAAATTATCATGTTATAGAATCCGCTGAAAAAGTAAGTGTAATATTTAACAATAAAAAGGAAGCAACTGCAAAAGTAGTAAATTATGATGCAGGCCTAGATCTAGCCATAATTAAAGTAACTACCAATGAAAAGATGCCAGCTGTAGCAGAATTAGGTGATTCTAAGAATCTTCAGGTAGGTGATTCTGTAGTAGCTATAGGAAATCCTCTTGGTAAAGAATTATTAGGTACTGTAACTACTGGTGTTATAAGTGCAACAAATAGGGATATTAAAGTTGGCGATAACACTCAAACCTATCTTCAAACAGATGCTGCCATAAACCCAGGAAACAGCGGCGGTGCACTTGTAAATTCTGCAGGTCAAGTAATAGGTATAAATTCTGCTAAAATAGGTGGAAGTGGAGTAGAAGGAATTGGATTTGCAATACCAATAAACACTGTAAAACCTAAACTAAGCGGTCTTTTGAAACCTATTTTAAAGCTAGGTATTGCAGGTAGAGATATAAATTCACAGCTTTCTCAAGCATATAATGTACCTGAAGGTGTATATGTAGCAGAAGTTCAAGAATTTAGTGCCGCAGAAAGATGTGGACTTAAGGTTGGAGATGTTATTCAAAAATTTGACGGTAAATCTGTAAAGTCTATAAGTGAAATAAATGATATAAAAGCTACTCACAAATCTGGAGACACAGTGGAAGTTGTCGTAAACAGAAATGGAAGTAAAAAGACTCTGAATTTAACATTGACACAATAAAACCTGTAAATAAAAATAGAATTTATGACTAAAAGTTGACTTATACTTGGGAAATATGCTGACAAAGATGAAATTTGTCAGCATATGACCGATTATCAAGTGATTCTTAGGTTCAGATGGAGTTTGCTTATAAGAATGACTTTCTCCAGCTGAACCTTAGAAGAACTTATCCAGGCACGTAGCAGTGCTTATCCCCACTTTGATAGAAGATGGGGGTGTTAGCAATGGTAGTGATCGGATAAGTAGACTTCAGTGATAAATTCTATAATGAGTTTGTATTTTTCTTGTGCTTTAAATATAAGAAAAAGCCTATGCTAAATACAACTCCTGCAAGACTAACTAACTGTGCTACTCTTATACTTCCAAGCATTAAACTGTCAGTTCTAAGTCCTTCTATAAAAAACCTCCCTAATGAATACAATCCTATGTATGCTGCTATTACAGAACCTCTATTATGTTTTCTTCTCAAAATATATACAAGAATTATACACACAGTTAAATTCCACAGAGATTCATACAAAAATGTAGGGTGATAATAAGTTCCATCTATAAACATTCCCTTTTGTATAAACAATGGAAATTTACTTATAAATTGATAACTTACAGGTCCACCATGAGCCTCTCCGTTAAAAAAGTTTCCCCACCTTCCTATTGCCTGAGCAAGTATTATAGAAGGTGCTACACAATCAGCTAATTTTATAAAGTCTATTTTTTTATGTCTGGTATATATATACGCAGCTGTAAGCCCAAATATAAGTCCTCCGTGAATAGCAAGGCCTCCCTGCCTTATATTGAACACATCTATTATATTATCCTTATAATCTTGAAATTGAAAAATAACATAGTAGGCTCTAGCTCCTATTATAGCAAAGGGAAAAGATATTAAAAAAGTATCTACTATATTATCAAAATTGTAGTTTTTGTTTTTACAATTTAATTTAGCTAAAAAAAGTGCTGCCATAACTCCTGAAGCTATCATTATACCATACCATCTTATTTGAAAGCCACTAATTGAAAATGCTACTGGATTCATAAAACATTACAACCTTTCTAAAATATAATTTTGTTATTATAATCTTATATCCAATTGTACCAATGTTTTTAATTAAATACAATTTACTCATAAAAAATAAGCACTGCCAATTATCAGTGCCTATTTGAATAATAGAGGGGACTATTATTTTACTATTATTAAACTTTACCTAAGTACATTTATTATTTTATATAATTGATGTGACAACAATATGTCACATATATTAAATAATTGTTTAGTTTCTTAATATTGTATTAACTTTTAACTTAATTTTACCTTTACCCAGGATTTATCCTACATACTTTTTATCATAATAAGTAAAGATAGATATATATATTTTAAAATTTAAGGAGAATGTCCATGCAAACTAAAAATTTACAAAAGCTGCTACTAATAATAAGTACCATAACAATATTTTCAATTATATTGTATTCAAATAATTGTTTAAAATCATCCTTAAATTCTCCACCACCTCAAACCACAAGTTTTTCAAGTAATACTGTTATTTCTGAAGATACAGATATACTGAAAAATATAAATTTGGATCCTAAAATTTATTCTGAGTATTACATTGAAAAGGTTACGACTTATGTAAATTCATACAGGGAACAAGGTAAAATAGTATTTTTAGGAGACAGTCTTACAGACATTGGACAATGGAATGAACTTCTAGATAATCCTGATATATTAAACCGCGGCATTAGTTCTGATACTACTTCTGGGGCTTTAAACAGATTAAGTGAAATCACAAAATTAAAACCTCGAAAAATTTTTATTATGCTTGGAATAAATGACATCGACAAAGGATTATCTATAGAAGAGATTATTAAAAATTATTCCAGAATAATTCAAAATATAAAAACTGATTCTCCAAGCACTTCGATATATGTAGAAAGTGTTCTTCCTATAAATAAAGATATATATAAAACCAAAACAAAAGATAATCAAATAATAAATTTGAATGCATCCTTAAATAATCTTTGTAAAAACTCAAATATACAATATATAAATCTGTATCCCCTCTTTACTCTGCCAAACCAAAATAAACTTTATAAAGAATACACTATAGGTGGACTGCACGTAAACGGAAAAGGCTATAAAGTATGGAGAGACGCTATAAAATCTTATTTGTAATAAAAAATTCCAATAAATTTATATAAATTAAATCTATTGGAATTTTTTATATTTGGGTCTAGCTCCAATACATGATATGATAAAATAAAGGATGTGTGAAAAAATGAACTTATTAACTGCAGAAAATATAAGTAAAAGTTACAGTGAAAAAATATTATTTAAAAATATATGTCTAGGTATAAATGAAGGAGATAAAATAGGTGTTATAGGTGTAAATGGTACAGGAAAATCCACACTTTTAAAGGTAATTGCAGGATGTGAAACATCAGATGGAGGTAAAATTACTAAGTCAAAAGAAGCCACTATAGGATACCTTCCTCAAAATTCTGATTTTACAAATAGCAATCTAACAGTACTTGAACAGATTTTTAGGGGTACTTCTCCTGTTATGAGCCTTTTACGAGAGTATGAAAAAACTCTTAAGCTTATTGAAAAAAATCCAGAAGACAAGAGTCTTCAAGCTAAAATTGGAACCTTGAACTCCAAAATGGATGCACAAAATGTGTGGGAAATTGAAAGTCAGGCTAAAACTATTTTAACCAAACTTGGAATAAATGATTTTAATGAAAAAATATCTGTGCTCTCTGGAGGTCAGAAAAAAAGAGTAGCCCTTGCATCTGCTCTTATAACCACTTCAAATATTTTAATACTTGATGAGCCTACAAACCACCTTGACGATGAAACCATAGAGTGGTTAGAAGAGTTCTTAATAAAACGAAGTGGTGCCCTGCTTATGGTAACCCATGATAGATTTTTTTTGGACAAAATAACTAATAGAATGTTTGAACTTGATAGGGGAAAACTCTATAGTTATATGGGAAACTATAGTAATTTTCTTGAAGAAAAGGCTGAAAGACTTGAAACTGAAAATGCCAATGAAAGAAAAAGGCAAAATCTTATAAGGAAAGAACTTTCTTGGATAAGAAGGGGTGCAAAAGCAAGAAGTACAAAACAAAAAGCCCGAATAGAAAGATTTGAACAATTAACTACAGAAGGTACATCTTCCAACAAATCAAAACTTAATATTAGTCTTCAAAGTACAAGAATCGGTAAAAAAGTCATAAACCTGGATAACATAAGCAAAAGTTTTGGTGAAAAGACATTAATTAAAAATTTCACTTATAACATACTAAATAATGACAGAATAGGTATTATTGGACCTAATGGAAGTGGTAAATCCACTCTTATGAATATTTTAGTTCAAAAAATTCTGCCGGACAGCGGCACTATAGATATAGGTGAAACAGTAAAGATAGGATACTATTCTCAGGGAATTTCTGATATGGATATGAACGAAAGGGTAATTGAATACATACGTGGGACATCAGAATATGCGTCAACTTCATCGGGTGAAAAAATAAGTGCTTCTGCTGTACTTGAAAATTTTTTATTTGAACCTTCAGTTCAATGGACTCCCCTTGGAAAACTTTCAGGAGGAGAACGAAGAAGATTATATCTTCTAAAAATACTGATGAATTACCCTAATGTACTTTTGCTGGACGAACCAACAAATGATCTGGATATAGAAACACTTACAATCCTAGAAGATTATATTAACGATTTTGAAGGAGCTGTTATAGCTGTATCTCATGACAGGTACTTCCTTGACAAAACAGTTGATAAAATATTTTCTTTTGAAGGAAACGGTAAAATCACTCAATATACAGGAAACTATTCCTATTTTCACAAAACTGCAAAAATATCAGAGGAAAAAATAAGCCCTAAGAAAAATACAGCTAAAAACAATTATAAGTTGCAAAAAGAAAAGCCTTTAAAATTTACCTATGCAGAACAAATGGAGTTTGACAAAATAGATGAAGTAATTGAAAATCTAGAAAAATCTATATCTGAAAAGAAAGTAGAAATGGAAGCTGCTTCATCTGATTATGCACTTCTTAAAGATCTCTTATCCGAAAAGAATTCACTGGAAAAAGAGCTAGAAGAAAAGATGGACAGGTGGACTTACTTAAATGAACTCAATGAAAAAATTGAGCAAGAGAAAAAACACTAGACATTGTTATTAGCACTGTCTAGTGTTTTTTTCTATCAATACTTTATTTTTCAACACTTGTTATCTCATCGTTTCTATCTTGTACTTCCATATTATAAAAACTTTCATTTTTAGGAAGTTCCATCCTAAAGCAAGAACAGTTCTGTACATAAACCTTCGCATTTTCAATGGAAAATTCACTTATATGTCCACCAAATTTCTTATCTTTATTTATGAAATGAAAATGATATCCAGGGACATTAAGGCCTTCAACATAATCAGGACACCTAAATCCAACCACATATCCATCAACACCGTTATATTCAAACATAGGCTGATCTTTAACAACTTCAGCCATAGGCTTATAAGGCATATTCTGTTTTACAACAGTACGTGTTTTTACATAATTAAATTTACCTTCCATATAGAAAGCATAAAATATATTTTTGCTTTCTATAAAGCTGTCCAATTCTTTTCTTATATCTTCATAAGAAGTACGATTTTGAATATTATAAGTATTATAACTTTCCAGTTCAGTGACTACAGCAAAAGGAACGGATACGTTTTTGGAACATACGTATACGCTGCCATCAGGTTTAGTCCTATAAAAAGTTCCATTTAAAAGAGTTAGTTCACCATCTAGACCTTTAAAAGTACCTATACCAAAGTTTCCTTTTTTAAGAAGTTTAGATAATGAAACACAGCCATCATACAGCCCCGAAACAAGTGCATTTATTGTAGACATTTGATATATATGGTTTGGGACTTTCACCTCATCATCCATATTACATTCACCTCTATGTCATTATAACATAGCAAATTTCTACTTTCTACTATTAGAATCTGTCACAATAATTAAACATATGTATTTAAAACATTTAGAGGTGTTTCAGTGACAATTTCAATTTTGCCAACATAATTAAAAATAATTACAATATATGCTTCTACTTTTTCCCATTGCTATTATATAATTGCTTATTTTTAAGCAAATCAAATATCAATAGTCCAGCAAATATCAAGTTAATGATTGACCAAATTTGCAAATCTGAAAAATGCCCAACATTAGCAATCCCTACAACAAAAGCTAACAAATAAAATACTATAGCTGTTATAGTCATACCTTTACTGTATTTTGATATTATTGCTATTATTCCAGCAATAAGCATACATACAGATAAAAATAATCCAGCAGATCCACTAGCTTCTTTGTTATTACTTAATGCATTTCCTACTCCTGCAGCACAGGATTGAAGTGCTACGAGTACAAATAGTACAATACTTATAATTCCTATTACTTTTTTCATTATAAATCCTCCTCGCATTATGTAACTTTAGCTATGAGAAAAAATAATTTCATTTTTATAATATTTTTAGTTTTACCTTAAATACTTTAATATATGTAGCTTTGCTTTCTTTATATATATTTTTGTAATTGACTTTCTTGGTAAGCCAATAACTATTTATCACAGCGCTGAATACAATCCTTCTGGCAATGATACAGAACTTGCCATTCCGATAAAGGAGATTGTAAAGGGAACAAGATACTTGCCTGGAGACCTTTGTGCGAAGTCTGTTTTAAGGGGCTCATATTCAGAATTAATATCTGTATATGCTAAGTTGAGGGAATGGGTAGAAAATGAAGGATATAAACTTACAAACCCACCATATGAAGTATATGTAACTGACCCCCACCAAGTCACCATTCCTAAAGATCTTGTTACTGAAGTATATTTTCCTGTGAAGAAAAAGTAGTATCAAGCAAAACAAAAACATCTTATTTATACGAGGAGGTACTTATGATAGAAAGAAACTACTGGCCAACTACAAAATGGCAAGCCGCAGATTCTAAAACCTTGAGAATGGACTCTGAAAAACTTTCAAGACTTGAGCCTATGGTAAAATCCGAGTACAGCAATATAACTGGTATTGTTGTTGTGAGAAACGGATATATTGCTTATGAAATCATTTGGTTTTGAGGATTTATTCGGGGAAAACATGAGAAGATGGGTCAAAGATCCAAATGGTAACTCCACAGGAGGATGGGGACTTAAGTTAACTCCTCGTGATAGATTGAGACTTATTAAGGAATGTATTATACTAGCCGTACTAGACTAAACTTATTACCACAATTTTTGAGTCACTTTTTCTAACTGCAAAAATTGTGGAAGAAACCATTCAACCTGAGCAAACTGCTTTTTCATTAGAATTACAAGATATTATGCGTTATCACTTTAAACCTACTAATTTCCATTCAAATAAAAAATATGATATCTATAGATGATGAACTAAAGCAAGACACCCGCCCCATGGGCGGTCTTGACTTTAGTGGTTAAGTAATTTTCATATAAAGGGTAATATTCAATAAGTATTAGCCTATGCTAAATTTCTTTTGCCATCTTCTTCAGTTTTCTTTTTTGATTTAAATACCTTGTAAATCACCCCAAGCATTATAAACCATACAGGTGTTACAAATAAGGCTACACGAGTTTCATTATTAAGTGCTAATGTAACTATAACAAAAGCAAAGAATGCCAGAATTATATAGTTCATGATTGGATAAAGTGGCATTTTAAATTTGTTATTGGCAGCAAGTTCAGGTTTAGTTTTACGGTATTTCATGTGACAGATAACTATAATTGCCCAGATGTATATATAGCAAAATGTTGATATACTTGTAATTAGTACAAATACTTCACCTGGCATGATATAGTTTAAAATAACTGCAATTAAGATAACGGCTGCAGAAAATATTGCAGCATTGCAAGGTATATGATTAGAAGTTAACTTTTTCATTGACCCAGGTGCATTATTTTCTTTGGCAAGAGAGTAAACCATACGGCTTGTACTGAAAATACCGCTATTACAAGCAGATGCTGCTGATGTTAGCACAACAAAGTTTACAATGCTTGCTGCTGCTGCAATTCCAACTGAAGCAAATACCTGTACAAATGGACTTTTAGCTGGATTGATTGAGTTCCATGGATATATTCCCATAATAACAGCAAGTGCTCCTACATAGAAAATAATAATTCTAATTGGAATGTTATTAATAGCCCTTGGAATAACATGCTCTGGATTTTCAGTTTCACCAGCTGTTAAACCAACTAATTCGATTCCAGTGAAAGCAAATACAACCATTTGAAATGAAAGTATAAAGCCATTTGCCCCATTTGGTAGCCAACCTCCATGTCTCCAAAGGTTTGAAAAGCTAGATGCACCAGCATTTGTAGAAAATCCTTTAATAATCATAAATGTACCAACTATAATAAGTGCCAAAATTGCAACAACTTTAATTAATGCAAACCAGAATTCCATTTCACCAAATAATTTTACCGCAGTAAGGTTCATAATTAGTAAAATTACAAGAACTATAAGGCTTGGTACCCATCGAGGTACATTGGGAATCCAGTACTGTACATAAAGTCCAGTGGCAGCTACATCGGCCATAGCAAGTGAAATCCAACAGAACCAGTATGTCCATCCAGTAATAAATGCTGCTCCTTCTCCTAGATAATCGTACACAAACTCTACAAAAGAATGGTAGTTTAAATTAGAAAGCAATAATTCGCCAAGGGCACGCATTACAAAAAATAAAATAATTCCTGTTATAGCATATGCAAATAGAATAGATGGACCAGCCAAGTGAATGGACCTGCCTGAACCAAGAAATAATCCAGTACCAATTGCACCTCCAATTGCAAGTAATTGGACATGACGATTTTTTAGTCCTCTCGATAAATTTTGATTTTCTGACATATATATTCCGCCTTTCTAAACGTTACTTTTTTTACCTATGTTGCTGCATTCGTATTTCTAGAGTTATTATCTTGATATTAAGATATAATTTTCCATATGAATGATGTACAAATACACTATTAGTATGAGTGCTGTTAAAAAATATAACTATAAATTGAAGCAACTTTTAATTCTTCATAATACTGCAAAGCTAATAGCATCACCTTTTTCATTATCTTCATATTCATTTTTCTCAAAAATAGACAATTTGAATAATTTAAGTAACCCTAGACGTACAGTAAGATAGGTTCTAGTTCCATTTAGCAGGACTAAAAGTAAACCCTTCCATACTATAGAATTGGTTTTAGTAAATAGTTTTGTTAATTGATCCATTTTATCCCTCCATCTTAGTCAAAAGCATGTACTAGAAATGCCTTTTCCTATATAAATATTTTGTGGTTGGAGATACAAATGGGAATAGATAAGATCTAAATGAAGTAATTAATTATATATTACTTTTGTAAGATGTGTTACCTTTTCCCTGTCCTTTTACCTGAGAGTTTCGCCATGCGACTTTCTCCTTCGGTGCTCAATAAGAGTCTCTCCAAGGATTCATCCAATAGCGGTCATCTCTATAATTAAATAGGTACCTGAAAGATTTACTTCTTCGGTGAATGGCAAAAGCCATAACTCTCCCACTATCTTCATCTGAATTATTAATTTTATTATATACTAATACATATTTGATAAAATTGCAACAATTTCTTCACTTTTAACTAAAATAAAAATTATATTTCATCATAATTTCTAAAAACATTTATACTAAAGTGACCATATTAAGTCAAAACTAAATAAAACAAAAGAAATGAAAACGACTTTTCTATTTTATTAATTCAAATCTCCACTTTTGACTTATTTCAGGATACTTTTCATGATCTACTTCACTAACAAACATGTCTATTGGTCTTGCAAATACACCGCAGTTACCGTAAAGAGCTTTATATATAACTAATTCTTCTTCTGTCTCAGTATGTGTTGCAAAGTCTAATATTAAGTAACTTTTATTTTTGAAATGTCTAACCATCTTTCCTTTATGATTTCGTAATTCTATTTTTCTTTTTTCTAATTCGTGCATATCTTTTCACACTCCTAATATATATTCTGCGTTTATTATCTAAAGTAAATTCTGTTTCTACTTGAATTTTATTAAAGTCAATTTTATCTAATACTACTATGTCAATAAAATTGCGTTTCTTTTTAAAATAACTCTTTATTGAACTTTTCATTACTAATTCATATGCTTGATACATAAAACTTTATGAAAAATCAAAATATAAGTTGGAAGCAGTAAATGCAAAAAAAACAGCAGAAGCAAGATGATGACGATATCACTCATAAAAGTGCAGCATACATACAAGAACACGGAGGAGTCAACTATAGTCAAGCATTAAAAATCGTTGAAAGTAAATATCCTAATTCTTCTTTTGAGCCTGCACAAAGCGTTGTTGGTACTGATACTTTAAAAAGGTTTCTCTCTGATGATATATTAAATGCAAGTTATGTTTTATATGGGCACGATAATAGTGATGGAACTGATTTTCAAAATCTTATATTAGTGAGTAAAGAAACTGGACGCATATTTGAATTAGGACCGGATGGTAAAATATATAAGTAAAAATCAAGTCCACTTTATACCAATAGTCCTAAAACAAAATAAACGTTCCTATAACTATAACTGCTTCGATAATATCTCAACTAATATTTTAATAAAAAAAATCGTAAGTACAATTATAATTACAGGACGTACTATTTTTGATCCGCTTTTTGTAAAATAACCAGAACCAATGTAATTTCCAGCAATACTAAATAAGCCTGCGACTAAACCCAAAACTAAAAATACTTTTGCATTTATAATGAATGTTACTAAACTAGCTACATTTGATGATAAATTTATAGCTTTTGTAATTCCTGCAGAAGTATTCATACTCAAATTTGCAATGCTCGTCAATAATAATAATAAAAATGTTCCTGTTCCTGGGCCATAAAACCCATCATAGATTCCCAAAAAAAATGCAATTAACATACATGTTATGTATGTTTTATAATTCATTGATGTTTCCTGTTTATTATCTTCAAGATTATGCTTATGTAAGACATAAAATGCTGTTATAGGCAAAATGAACAACATTAAAATTTTAAAATAAAAGTCTTCTATTTTTAAGGAAATAAGAGCCCCAAGCGGTGACCCGATCAAAGCACAAACTGCGCTGCAAATTCCTAGTTTCAACTTTATATATCCATTTTTAGCATAACGACATGTAGCTATAATTGTCCCCATACAAGAACTCATTTTATTTGTACCAATAGCAAAATGAACCGGAATCCCTGAAATCATATATGCTGGAAGCGATATAAGTCCTCCTCCCCCTGCAATTGCATCTACAAAACCTGCAATAAAAACCAGCGGACATACTATAATATATGTAATCATTTCTAACCTCCCCATAAATTTATACAAATTGATATTACCAACTTTTTAACATATAATCAAATTTATATATTTTATTCATCATATAAATTCAATTTATACTAGATTGCTATGGTTATTTTTGACATGTATTAAAAAATATTATATACTAAAGAATAGAATATGTTGACTAACTAGTTAGTCTAATTTTAATTTGTATAAATTAGGAGGTAAAAAGGATGCATAAATTGATCGATTTAACAATCAATGAAGAACAATTGAAAAAGACAGCAGCCAGTGCTAAAGAGAAAAACATCATTATTCCAACACTAGCACAAATGAAAGACTCCAGCAAGGTACCTGCAAAAATTAAAGCTAGATTAAAAGAAACAGGATTATGGGACATAGATCCCATTAATTTATTTAGAATTTCCTGGTATAATGAGCCTGTAGCAAAAGGTGGTTTGTACAACAAATTACCAAACTATATTGAGATTCCTCCTGAAATTTCAGGTGTTAAAGCTAGAATTTTTGCTATGGCAGGAAAGTTCTTTCCAACAGGAGCCCATAAAGTTGGGGCAAGCTTTGCTTGTCTAGTTCCACGTCTAGTAACTGGTCAATTTGATCCTACTTACCATCAGGCAGTATGGCCTTCAACAGGTAACTTCTGCCGTGGAGGAGCTTATAACTCAGCTTTATTAGGCTGCAGTTCAATTGCTATCTTGCCGGAAAATATGAGTAAAGAACGTTTTGATTGGCTCAAAAAAGTAGCTGGAGAAGTTATCGCTACCCCTGGTTCTGAAAGTAACGTAAAAGAAATCTATGATAAAACATGGGAACTAAGAAGAACAAGAGATAATGTTGTTATATTTAATCAGTTTGGTGAACTCGGTAATCATTTATGGCATTATGAAGTTACTGGCAGTGCTATGGAATCAGTTATTAAAGCTGAAGCTGGTGAGAAAGGAAAACTTGCTGGCGTATGTTTAACATCAGGATCAGCTGGAACTTTAGGAAGTGCAGACTATTTAAAGGATCAATATCCAAATGCTAAATTTGCAGTTGGTGAGGCATTACAATGTCCAACCCTGCTTAACAATGGTTTTGGCGAACATAGAATTGAAGGTATTGGTGACAAACATGTCCCATGGATTCATAATATAAGAAATACAGACATGGTTATTGCAATAGATGATAATGATAGTTTAGCTATGTTCCGTCTATTTAATGAACCTGCTGGACAAGAATATCTAAGGTCTGCAGGAGTTAAAGAAGATGTAATTAAAAAACTTTCATGGGTTGGTATATCAGGTGCAGCAAATATACTTTCATGTATCAAATTCGCAAAATATTACGAATTAAATGAAAATGATATGGTAATAACAGTGCTTACTGATTCAGCAGAAATGTATCAATCAAGATTACAAGAAATGACTGCCCAAAGAGGAAGAGATTATGAAGTTGTTGACGGTGCTATAGATCATAATAGAAATGTTTTAGGTGTTAGAACTGATAGTATGGAAGAATTAACATATCAAAGTAAAAAGCGTATTCATAATCTTAAATACTATACATGGATTGAACAACAACAATATGATTTAGAAGAATTAAACGCACAATGGTATGATTATGATAATTACTGGGGTAAGCTTCACCAAATGGGACCAGAACTTGATAAATACATTGAGGCCTTTAATGAGAGAACCGGTTTAACAAAGAATCTATAATACTTAGTAATAAAAGTTGTATGTTAAGGGGTATATTGTACATATATCCCTTTTCTTGTTTTCTAAATTAATCATTCATAATAATCCTAAAGACATTTCCACTACCACAAATACATATCTCCATGTAAATAAAAAAGCACCAGGCCAAAACCTAGTGTTTTCTAGTGGGTAAGCAAATCTATAAGCCGAGTTCTGTATTAGACAATCATCTATCTAGGCCCATTGTTACCAGTGGGCTCAAGCGATACTACCCGAAAGCAAAGCGGGCCGCTTTTATATGCTTTCCTATTCGATCTTGCTTCAGATGGGGTTTACATAGCCGCAAAGTCACCAATGCGCTGGTGAGCTCTTACCTCGCCTTTCCAACCTTACCGAAATAAATTTCGGCGGTATATTTCTGTTGCACTTTCCTTCAGGTCACCCTGACTGGGTGTTACCCAGCACCCTGCCCTATGAAGCCCGGACTTTCCTCTCCTGTATTTCTACAGCAGCGATTGTCTGACTTACTTACGAGTTACATAATATCATAACTAATAAAATATTACAACAAAAATTTTAATTTTTTAATGTAAGTTATTCAATTGAATGGTTATAATGTACTATTCTACCGCAATTATCACAATAAACTATATGCTTATTCTTTTTAATATCATCTACAGTAACAGCAGATACCTTCATTTTACACCCAGAACAGACTCCTTTTGAAATTACGGCAGCTCCTGTTCCTTTAACAGAACATAGTTCATTAAACTCATCTAAAAGTTCTTTAGGAATACGTTGTTCAAATTCCTTAATATTACCTTCTGCCTTAACTATATTTTCTTTAGCTCTAACTCTGTTCTCACTGCTACTTTCCTTACAATTATAAAATTTTTCTTTTAAATACATCAACTTTTTTCTACTTTTAGACCTTTCTTTTGATGTATTCTCTTCTTCATACATAAGATTTAAACTATCTTCTTCCAGTTTCTTTATATCATTTTCTTTCAATTTAATAGACTTCTCCAGCGTTTCCATAAACTTTAAATCATACTTCATGTCTCCATATAACTTATTCTCATCTATCTTTATATCCCCTTTTAGCTTACTTATTTTTTCTTCTAGTTCTTTCATATCCTCTTCTATCTTTTTAAATTTATTATCTATATTTTTGTAATTTAGCTTTTCTGCCTCAAATTCCTTTTTCATCTCTTTCAATAAGCTAACATTTGAATCTTCTTTTATATCTTTCCTATTTTTCTTTATAATCCCCATATTTTTCTGAATTTCAATAAGTAAATTTATCATATCTTCCTCCCATTAATTTAAATAAATTTTTTAAATATAATTCTAAAGTAAATAACACCGTACTGTGAAATACTTTCCATATTTATTTTAAAAAAAGTAGAAATGAATTCAATTTTCATTTCTACTTATATTTATACGGACTTTTATTTACTTTTGATAAAATTACAGTATTCTCAAATCCTCTTACCTTTATTTCATGTCTTAAAAAATTAGCTATAATTTCCATAGCAGGCCATTCTGTTCCGAAATGTCCTGCATCAATTACAGCTATACCCTGTTCTTGAAAATCACTTACATAATGATAAGTAGTATCACCTGTAATAACACAATCTGCACCTAATGCTTTAGCTGCATCAAAATAATCCTGGCCACTTCCGTTTATAAGGGCCACTTTATTTATAATTTTAAGTTCATTTCCCGAATATCTAACTGAAGAGATATTCAAACATTTCTTTACCTCATTACAAAACCTAGCTAAAGTCATAGGCTCGGTAAGGCTTGCAATTCTTCCTATGCCACAATCATTTTCACCATAATTCTTAATTCTAGAAGGTTCAATAACATTATAATTGGTAAATCCAAGCTTTTCCATAATAATATCATTTATTCCCCCTTTTACAGAATCAAGATTAGTATGACTGGAGTATACATTTATATTATTTCTTATTAACTCTATTATTTTTTTTCCTATTAGAGTATCAGTAGTTATGGTATATGGTCTTTTAAAAAGTAGTGGGTGATGGGTAAATATAAGATTGCAATTATTCCTTAAAGCTTCTTCTATTACTTCTAGTGTGCAATCTAAAGCCACAAGTATAGATCCTACTTCACATTTCATATCTCCTACCATAAGTCCTACATTATCATAGCTTTCTTTAAGTATGGAAGGTGCTCTTTTTTCCAATATATCATGTATATCCTGTACTTTTAAATACATTCTATCAACTCCTGCAGCTTCTTTATTTTATTACATAAATCTTCTCTTCTACTTCTGGCTAGCTCCGTATTGTCTTTTATATTTAAAATTATTTTATTATAAGATTCAATCTTACTTCTTACAAATTTTAAAAGAAGCTTATGCTTTTTGTCTATCAAAGCCTTTCCCACTTCATAGAATATATTATCTACTTCTTGTCTTTCATTATCATATCTTATTTTTATTATCTCATAAAATCTGTTTTCGTCAATACATAATTCTTCATCTATTATTTTAAAACCACTTTTGTATATATATTCTCTAAGAACTTCAGAATTTCTCATAGGTTGAAGTATTAAAGCATCTGCCTTTTTAAATACTTCCATACCGTCAATAATTATGTCTCTTATAAGATTGCCTCCCATACCTGCAATTATCACATACTGAGCTTCTCCAGGCTTTATAGTGGCAAGTCCACTACCGAGTCTTACATCTATTTTATTTTCCAATCCATGAAGTTTTATATTAAATCTGGCTTTTTCTACAGGTCCTTTATTTATATCTGAAGCTATAGCCCTTTTACACACCTTACTTTCTACTAAATAAATAGGGACATATCCGTGATCTGTACCTATATCTGCTACACATTCACAATTGTCTACCATACTTGATACAATTTTAAGCCTTAAACTAATTTCCATATAATTCTCCATTCCAAAATAATATTATTTAAATGTACAAAGTATTCTTATCTGCATAATTAAAAAAAATGCTGCCACTACTAATGCAGTATATATAAACTTATAAAAAACCTTTTTATCATATTTAGAAAAAATATATGCAGCATAGTACATACAAAACAGAAGTCCCATATTCAAAAGTCCATATGTCATTTGTTTAAATGCAAACTGCTTTCCTGTTCCAAATTCTACAGCTATAAAATTAGGATTAAAACTTAAAGGCATTCTATCTGGCAAGTTTCCATAAAGATACATGATTATAGGGTTTAACGTAAGCATTAGGACTATAATTGCTGCAATTATAAATGGTACAAGAAATTTGGGTTCTTTTCTTAGTTCAACACCCTTATTTAATTTATTTTCCCACTGTAAATTTTCTATATGTCTTTCTTGTATTTTTAATTCAAATTCTTGAAAGTTTTCCGGTGATATTCCATAAGTTATATCATCTGTCTTTAAGTATATAACATTTTTAGTTGAAGTAACAAACATATATGTTCTACCTACTTTATGAATAAACGACCTTCCTATGGCAAATTTACTTTTTCCATATCCTGATAGCTTTACCCCTTTAATGTACCCTTTAGATTTTTGATACATTCTTATATTTTTAAAAGGAATTTTTTCATTCTTAAACTTAAACATACTGGTTATATATAAATTTTCTTCGTCCATAGAGTATTTTAGAGTTCCACAAATTATTATATAATAAATTTGATAAGCATTTACAGCTATAAACGCTAGTTTAAAAAGATTAAATATTTCGTAGGAATTTATAAAATTTATAAGAACTATCATAAATACATTATATATAACCGTTATACCTACTATAGTCCATACTCCTACTCCCTTTGCAGATTTATAAGTAGTTTTCATATTTGCTCACCTTCTTTATTAAATATTATATCATAAACAGAGTCCTTGGCGTCAGATGGAGTTTTGACTCCACCTGATGCTTATTAACAGGCTTCTTAGTGCTTTAGCACTTAGAAGGCGTTATCCTTTAGGGGGAATCGTTATCCAGGGACGTATCTGTTCTAATACTCCAACTTGGAGAAGTTGGAGTATTAGAACAGATAGTCATCGGATAAAGTTATATTCTGCTCCTATTTCAAAGTTTGCAAATTAGTTTTTCAGACAAGTAAAAGCACCTTGGAAAGGGTGCCTTAATCTAAATAATCTTTTAATTTTTTACTTCTACTTGGATGCCTCAGCTTTCTAAGCGCCTTGGCCTCTATCTGCCTTATTCTCTCTCTAGTTACATTAAACTCTTTTCCAACTTCTTCTAGAGTTCTAGCTCTTCCATCATCTAGACCAAACCTAAGTCTTAAAACTTTTTCTTCCCTTGGAGTTAAGGTATCCAATACATTTATAAGCTGCTCCTTAAGCATCGTAAAAGCTGCTGCCTCTGCAGGTGCTGGTGCCTCATCATCTGGTATAAAATCTCCAAGGTGACTGTCTTCCTCTTCTCCAATAGGGGTTTCAAGAGATACAGGCTCCTGTGCTATTTTCATAATCTCCCTTACTTTATCTACAGGCATCTCCATTATTTGTGCTACTTCTTCTGGATGAGGTTCTCTTCCAAGTTCTTGAAGTAACTGTCTTGAAACTCTTACAAGTTTATTTATGGTTTCTACCATGTGAACAGGTATTCTTATTGTCCTTGCCTGATCTGCTATTGCCCTTGTAATTGCCTGCCTTATCCACCATGTAGCATAGGTACTAAATTTATATCCCTTTCTGTAATCAAACTTTTCTACTGCCTTTATAAGCCCAAGATTTCCTTCTTGAATTAAATCTAAGAAAAGCATTCCTCTACCCACATATCTTTTAGCTATGCTAACCACTAATCTCAAATTAGCTTCTGCTAACTTTTTCTTGGCAACTATGTCTCCTTCTTCTATTCTTTTTGCAAGAGATATTTCTTCTTCTGGTAAAAGCAGCGGTACTTTTCCTATTTCTTTTAAATACATTCTTACAGGATCATCTATTGCAATTCCATCAGGAACCGATAAATCTAAGTTTTTCTCATTTGATTCTGTTTCATGTTCATCACCAGTTACTTCTATTCCCATGGATTCAAGAGCTTCATATATTTTTTCTATTTGCTCAGGACTTAAGTCCACTTCTTCTAATTCGTCCATTATTTCTTTATAAGTTAAGGTGCCATTTTTTTTACCTTTTTCTATGATTTTTTTAACTAGCTGTAGCTTTGCACTCTTACTTTTCATTTTATTGCCTCCTTTTGCCATTACTGCATTTCACCAATCCTTTTTTGTATTTTAATTAATTCTTGTGCCAGTTTTAGAGATTCATTCAAATTTCCCTGAGCTTCACATTCTTTTATTCTATTTATAATGTGCTTCTTGGACTTTTCCAATCTATGTCTTTCTATTTTATCTATATAATTATCTATCATATCTTTGTAATTGCTGCTGTCATATTTAATTTTAGTTTCCATAATGTTAACCCATTCTTTAGAGGTATCTACGTCATGACAATTTAACTCTACAAACTTTTTTCTTTTTTCTATATCATATTTCATATTTTCCACTATATACCTATATATTTTTTTATGACTTTCTAATATAATATTATCAACTTCTATTTTATCTAGCGCATACTTAAACGCTTCTTCATTTTCTGAAATAAGTTTTAAAAGAGCCCTCTCAGCCTTTAAATATGCTGGCTCTAAATATAATTTTTGTCCAAAACCAGCATCTATATTCACCTTTTCATTTTTTTTTACATTTTTTTGAATATTATCATTCAACATATCATATAGTACTTGATCCCTTATTCCAGTTTCTTCAGATATACTTTTTACATATATTTCTCTTTCTATAGGATCTAATTGAGATAATATTTTTAGTGCTTTTTCTACATATTTTATAGTATCTTCAGAATCATTGAAATTCATGTTACTTTTTATATTTTGAATTCTATACTCTATAAGTGGTAGAGCTTTATCTACAAGTTCTAAAAAAGCATCTTTTCCATTATTCCTAATAAATTCATCAGGATCTTTTCCTTGGGGTACTACTAAAACCCTTACTTCTAATCCTACACTTTTTAGTATATCTAAACCTCTAACTGTAGCTATTTGACCTGCTGCATCTGCATCATAAGATATTATAACTTTATCAACATACCTAGCCATAAGTTTTGCCTGATTTATAGTAAGAGCTGTACCTAGAGAAGCCACTGCATTGGTTATACCATATTGATGAAGAGATATACAGTCCATGTATCCTTCCACAATTATAAACATTCTAGAAGTATTATTTTTTATGGCAAAATTTAATCCATAGAGATTAATACCCTTTTTAAATAGATGAGTTTCTGGAGAATTTAAATACTTTGGTTTAGAATCATCTAGTACTCTTCCTCCAAATCCTATTACTTTTCCTCTAAAATCAAATACGGGAAAAATTATTCTGTTTCTAAATCTGTCATAGTAATTTCCCTTTTTACTTTTAATTATAAGTCCATCTGATAGCATATCCAGTTCAGTAAATCCTTTTTTCTTTAAGAAAATCAGCATATCATTCCAACTGTCAACAGAATATCCAATACCAAATTTATTCATGGTTTTTTCTGTTATTCCTCTATTTAACATGTAGGATTTAGCTATTTTATTTTTATTTAAACAATTATAAAAATATCTGGCAGCTTCTATGTTTAGTTTATAAAGTTTTTCATAAGTATTCTTTCTATTGCTGTTTCCATTACTATTTTCATCCAGATCTATATTTGCTCGATCAGCTAAAATCTTCAATGCTTCGGGAAAAGTTAACTTTTTCAGTTTCATAACAAACGTTATTACGTTTCCTGCCTCACCACAACCGAAACATTTATATATTTGCTTATCAACAGATACACTAAAAGATGGGGTCTTTTCTTGATGAAAAGGACATAATCCTAAATAATTTCTACCTGCCCTTTTTAACTTTACACTTTCAGATATGATATCTACTATATCACTTGCATCCTTTATTTTTTGAATGACATCTTCCGATATCACTAACGAATCCCCACCTATCTTAAATTATTATGTTCAAGAATAAATATATTCGACATAAATTACTATATTCCTTCTTCAAAAATAAATATTTTTTTTCTCAAATAAGGAATATACTATATATATTCTTTACAAAAATTAAATATCCTTCAATAAAAAAAATTTTTAATTTTAAAACTGCATAATATTACTTATAAATATATAATTTATGCTCTATTT
>NZ_LROR01000109.1:0-28173 GCF_001675205.1 Clostridium coskatii
AGTTTACATCTATATAAGTTGCCCCTGCTTCTTCTTGTTTTTTTGCAATTTCCTGTATGTAGTTTCCATCTTTTTTTTCTACAGCTTCACGTATAAGCTTCCTGCTTGTATTTATTAATTCTCCTATTATTAACATATTTTAACCTCCTTCTATTTTAACCTCATTTTCATAATTTCCTAATAAACAATTTAATTAAAACATTTACAATTTAACTTATAATAATTATTTCTCCTTTTTAGTATTAGGTAGCTCTTGTAATTTATCCTGTAAAAATTATTGAAAATGAATTGTTCATTAAATATAGAATAGCACATATTTTTTTGAAATTCACCTTACATAATGCAGAATTTGACATTGTTAATTTATACACACTGTGTACATACTTAGTTTTCTAAGTAAAAATAATTCATCCATATTAAATTTAGGGGAAGAATTTCTCTATATGATTGATCTTGAAGTATTTATGAATTATATTGAATGTTTTTGGATTAAAATGATTGTTTTTTAGAAAATTTTATACTATAATGTTTACATAAAATACATTTAATGATTAATAATAAATTTTATCTAGGAAAGAAGGTGAGCAATTTTGCTAACAGAACAGCGGCATAAGATAATATTAGATAAATTAAAGCAAAATGGAATTGTAAAGGTTAATGATTTAGTAAACCTTTTAAATACATCTGAATCTACTATAAGACATGATTTAACTTATCTTGAAAATATAAATGTACTAAAGAGAATTCACGGTGGTGCTACAATGCCAAAAGGCCGTCTCATAGAACCAACTTATAATGAAAAACAAATTCAAAATGTAGATCAAAAAAGAAAAATAGCAAAATTCGCAGCATCCTATATAGAAGAAGGAGATTGTATATATTTAGATGCAGGAACTTCTACTTTTGAAATGATTCAATATATAAATAAAAAATCTCTGATAGTAGTAACTAATGGATTAAATCATATAAATGCTATTATTGAAAACAATATAAATGGATATATACTAGGAGGAAAAGTTAAAAATAGTACAAAAGCTGTTATAGGATGCGATGCACTTAAAAGTATTGAAAAATTTAGATTTGACAAATGCTTTTTAGGTATAAACGGCATTCATCTAAAATACGGATTTACTACTCCCGACTCTGAAGAAGCTATACTTAAAGAAAATGCCATTAAACATTCAGATCAAAGCTACATCCTTGCAGATGAGAGTAAATTTGGAGAAGTAAGTTTTGTAAAGGTAGGAAATTTAGATCAAGCTTCCATAATTACAAACTGTAAAATAGAAAATTATGAAAAATATATACAAAAAACTAAAGTAAAGGTTGTGACAGATTAATGATATATACAGTAACTTTAAATCCTTCAATAGACTATGTTATACAAACTGATAACTTAATTTTAGGTTCCATAAATAGAGTTGTAAATGAAAAAAAATATGCCGGTGGAAAAGGAATAAATGTGTCCAGAGTTCTAAGCAATCTTGGAACACCAAGCAAAGCATTAGGATTCATAGGTGGATTTACTGGCAAGTTTATAGAGGATTCTCTTAAAAATTCAGGTATTCTTACAGATTTTATACAAGTTAATGAAGACACAAGAATAAATATAAAACTTAAATCCAATAAGGAAACTGAAATAAATGCTGCAGGACCACATATAGATAGCTCTAATCTAAATAAACTATTCGAAAAAATAGAAAATTTGAAGCCAGAAGATTTTATAGTACTTGCAGGAAATGTACAAAAATCTATACCATCCAATATATATTCTATAATTCAAGAAAAATGTGAAAACAGCAAAGTTATAGTAGATACTACCGGAGATGCCCTTACTTCTACATTAAAATATAAACCATTTTTAATAAAACCTAATATACATGAACTTGGAGACATATTTGATGTAGAAATTAAAGATATAAAAAATTGTATTTATTATGCCAATAAATTAAAAGATATGGGTGCCCAAAACATAATAATTTCAATGGGAAAGCATGGCGCCCTACTTTTATGCGATGAAGGTATTTACACTGCTTCTGCACCAAAGGGAGAAGTAAAAAATTCCGTAGGTGCTGGTGATTCCGTTGTAGCTGGTTTTCTTGCCCAATATACAAAAAGTTTTAACATAGTTGAAAGTTTCAGATATGGTGCTGCTTCCGGAAGTGCAACTGCTTTTTCTAAAGACTTATGTAAAAAAGATGATGTTGAGAATTTACTTTCTGATGTACACATAGCTAAACTTTAACATAAACAGAGTTCTTGGTTTCAGGTGGAAGGTTTTTTTCCATCTGAAACTTAGAAATCGTTATCCAGGGTCGTAGCAGCCGTTATCCCCCACTTTATAAGAAGATGGGGATATTACGGCTGGTAGCCATCGGATAAAGCAACCTAGAGGCACATCCATCAGATAAAAAGCTGTAATATATTTAACTCAACTTTTTTAGAGGACAATTGACAGAGGACATAGTACAGTAAAGGTAAGTTTTCTTCCTTATGTCAGAAAACTAATTTATTTTTTTAGGCTTGCTTTGCTAATCCAAAATTTTATATGTGCAAAAGTTGAAATATTAATTTAAATGGAGGTAAAATTATGAAAATCACTGAGCTTTTAGAACAAAGTACAATAAAACTTAAATTAGACTCAAACACAAAATTAGAAGTAATAGACGAACTTATAAACATACTTGATTCAGCTGGAAAATTAAACAATAAAGATGAATATAAAAAACAAATACTTAAAAGAGAATCTGAGTTCTCTACAGGAATAGGAGAAGGTATAGCAATTCCCCATGCAAAAACAGCAGCCGTAAAAATTCCTTCCTTAGCTTTTGGAATAAAAAAAGAGAGATTAGACTACGAATCCTTAGATGGAACCGATGCCCAATTGTTTTTTATGATAGCAGCAAGCGAAGGTGCCGATAATGAACATTTAGATACCCTTGCCAGATTATCCAGTATGCTTATGAATGAAGAATTCAAAAACAAACTTATAAATGCAAAATCTAAAAATGAAGTATTAAATCTCATAGATAAACAGGAAGCTGAATATGTAAAATCTAAAAATCAAGGCACTGCATCTAAAGAAAACAATATAAGTGAATCACCTAGTAAATTAGTATTAGCAGTTACAGCTTGTCCCACAGGCATAGCACATACATATATGGCGGCAGATGCTTTAAACAACAAAGCTCAAGATATGGGAATTGAAATTAAGGTAGAAACAAATGGATCTACTGGTGTAAAAAATAAGCTTACTGATGAAGACATACAAAAGGCAGATGGCATAATTGTAGCTGCAGATAAGCAAGTTGAAATGACAAGATTTAATGGCAAAAAATTAATCCAGGTATCCGTATCTGATGCCATTAAAGATCCTGAAGGACTTATAAATAAAGCCTTGATGGATGATGTTCCTACATATCATTCAGATAAAAAAGTTGAAGGATCTAATTCAGATAAAAAGCAACGAACAGGTTTTTATAAACATTTAATGAATGGTGTTTCAAATATGCTTCCCTTCGTCGTAGGTGGAGGTATACTTATAGCTATATCATTTATGTTTGGCATTAAAAGCTTTGATCCTAAAGATCCGTCTTTTAATGTTGTGGCCAAGCTATTACATGATATAGGCGGTACTTACGCATTTTCCCTTATGGTACCTGTACTTGCTGGTTTTATTGGAATGAGTATAGCAGATAGACCTGGTTTTGCACCTGCTATGGTTGGGGGTTTTATAGCAGCTAATAATGGAGCTGGATTCCTAGGTGGATTAATTGCTGGATTTTTAGGTGGTTATGTTGTTATATTACTAAAGAAAGCCTTTTCTGGACTACCTGCTTCACTTGAAGGTATAAAGCCTGTACTTTTATATCCTTTATTAGGAATATTAATTACCGGAGCTATAATGCTTTTGTTTATCGTAAATCCTGTAAAAGCTATAAATACAGCTCTAGAGCAGTGGCTTGGATCAATGGGAACAGCCAATAAAGTTATTTTAGGAATTATATTAGGTGGAATGATGGCTGTAGATATGGGAGGTCCTGTAAATAAGGCAGCTTATACTTTTGGAATAGCCATGATAGCTGCAGGTAAATTCACCCCTCATGCGGCAATAATGGCAGGTGGAATGGTTCCTCCTCTTGGAATTGCTATTGCTACTACATTTTTTAAGCATAAGTTTACAAGAGAAGAAAGAGATGCAGGAAAAACTTGTTATATAATGGGAGCTACTTTTATAACCGAAGGTGCTATACCATTTGCAGCTTCAGATCCTGCAAGAGTAATTCCTGCATCTATAGTGGGAGCTGCTGTTGCTGGAGGACTATCCATGATGTTCAACATAGGACTTCCTGCACCTCACGGTGGCATATTTGTAATACCAATAGTTAGTGGTAATCCACTCTTATACGTATTTGCTATATTAATAGGTTCTTTTATAACCGCAGCCTTGCTTGGCTTAATGAAAAAACCTTTGGATCAAAAATTATAATTATTATTTCTTATAGAAAATGTTCCTGGAAATCCCCCAGGAACATTTTCTATTTTTTAAAATTAAATATTCTAATTTAAATTACTTACCAAGGGTTGCTAAAATAACAGCTTCTATATTTTTTTGTTTTGCATTAGGTGGTACACTGCAAGCTGAGTTCATAATAAAACCATCATGATCTCTAAATAATTCCACAAGATCCTTAGCATACTTGTAACAGTCTTCAGGTTTACCAACTGATGTAAGTGCTGGAGGCACGTTGCCGGTAATACACATCTTGTCTCCAAGTATTTCTTTAATTTTTCGAATATCAGTTACATGATCAGGATCCCATATACACTGAGCTTTAGGGAATTCCCTAAAGTAAGGCAAAAATGCCTCCCAGTTACCGTCCATATGAAACCAAGTTTTTACATTATTTTGCTGCATTACAGGTACTAGCTTTTGATGATATGTGAAATAGAATTTTTCAAAAATCTTTGGGGATATAAAGTCACATCCGCAGCGACTTCCACCTATAAATCCATATACACCAGGCATAGCTTTCATAGCTTTAACTGTATTTTCTAATTCTGCCTCTTCCATAACATCTAATGCCGCCCTAACTTTGTCAGGCATACGATATAAATCCCTAAAAAACTTGGACAATTTACGTGCACCACTTAAAGTTTCAAATGGTGGTATAGGTAATAATCCACCGGACATGCCAACCGTTGTTTTTCCAAGAGATGCTATTCTTTTTTGAAGTTTTCCAGCATACTCCATATCCATTTGAGGAAGTTCTTCTGGATGATATCCAATTCTATTATAGAGTTCTTTCTTCATGTATTCCCAGCCTTTGTCTATAATTGTATCATAGTCTTCTTCCGTCATAGGTCCTTGTTCATCAATCTGCCATAATACATTATCACCTAATTCACGTCCAGGCACTTTCATCTTTGCAAACCACATAGCTGCAAAACTTTGCAGAAAAGTTTCCATAGGTATTCCTGTACATGTAGGAGCTGAATCCATTTCATCAAGTATAGGAAGCTCTGCAGCCTCTATAAGTTTTTCATCCACTAATTCGGGTCTTCTCCAATAATCAGCAATAGTCATTGTAGGATCTATAAAATTGTAATACATCTGTCCAGATAGAAATATTGGAATTCTATCTGTTTTCTCCATATTAAGTGCAGCTATAACCCTTTTATTACGTATTTCAGTCATTTCTTGTGATATCATTTTATTACACCCCCATAATTTTTACATTTCATATACAATTACTTGTTCATTATTTTTCATTTCAATTGCCTCTATTATAATTTTAGTTATTGACATATTTAATTTATTTTGAGTATAATCTACCTGAGTACTTTAACTGATATTATTAATTTAGAATAAGTCTGGCAGGATTTATACCAAATCGTATCAGTATGTACTCTTTTTTAATAACATTTGTATATAAAACACGTCCCTATCTTTTATATTATTTTCCACAAGTTGCAGAAAGCATAGCTTTTACATTTTCTACTTTAGCGTTTGCAGGAAGCATACACCCTGCAGCCATAATAAATCCGTCAGGCCCAATTTCTTTCATAAGGCGCATACAGTAAGCATGTACATCATCTGGTGTACCTAACGTTAAAAGCGATGGAGAAACATCTCCCATAATGCACATATGACCATCTAAAACTTTTTTTGCCTTAAATATATCTGTTGTACTATCTGGCGAAAAAATGCACTTAGCTTTTGGAAGCTCCAAAAAGTAGTCTAGAAAACGATCCCAACACATATCTAAATGGAGATATGCAAATGATCCTTCATCCACTACTACTTCAACTATCTTTTTAAGGTATGGCCACATAAATCTGTCAAATAATTTTAATGATAAAAAATCTCCAGCTGCACGAGCTGCTCCAACAAACACTGTCAGAGGCTTAACCTCACGTATCTGTTGCCTTAAACTCTCCAAAGTATCTTCTAAAATTACATCAAGGGCAGCTTGTACTTTATCAGGCATCCTATATAGATCCCTCATAAATTTGGAGATGGAACGTGCTCCGCTTATAGTTTCAAAAGGAGGTAAGGCTACAGCTTCCGTTAAAATTGGATATCCCTCATCCACAATTTTTTTATTCAGCTTAGGAGCAAGCGGCATAAAATATTCAATATCTTTATAAAGGTTTCCCAACCTTTCCTTTATAAATTTTTGTGAAAAATAATTCCATCCTTTATCTATAATCGTGTCATAATCTTCTTCTGTCATAAGACCTTTTTCATCAATTTGCCATAAAGTATCACAAGGAAGTTCTCTACCTGGAAGCTTAGTTGGCGAAAGATACACTGTGCCCATCATAGGTGGAAAGTCTGCTCCACCTTGTATACAATCTACTACCCCAAGAGATTTTACCGCCTTCAAAATTAAGGAGTTTCCATATTCTACATTAGTAACCATATCCGATAACTTTCCACCTGCATACTTAACACAAAAGGCAGATGAATTCATAGAAAAAGGAGGTCTATCATTTTTTTGCAATGTTATGGCTACCTTTATTCTATTTAATCGTTCACTATACAGTTCTTCTGCAGTTTTCATTTTATTACACCCCCATGGCTTTTTTACAGAAATCTACAGTCTGCTGTGCATCTTTACAAACTAAATCTGCACCCATGTATTTTCCCGCAGCTTCATCTACAGGTCCCCCTCCAACAAGAATTTTTAAATCTTTTCTAAGTCCTGCATCTTCTATTTCTTTTATACACTGTTTTACATTATCAAAGCATGTAGTCAAAAGACAGGATATTCCTATTACCTTTGGTTTATATTGTTTTATAGCCTCAATGTATTTTGATGTAGGTACATCAACGCCTAAATCCTTTACATCAAACCCATTGCTCTTCATTACTGTAGTTACTATATTCTTCCCTATATCATGTATGTCATCATAAATAGTTCCCATTACAAATATACCGTTATTTGATCCTGAAGCTTCTCCTAATCCTCCAATAATCTCTGATGCTTCATTAAACACTTCTGCTGACATAATAAGTTCAGATAAAAAATATTTCTTTTTTTCGAATCTACTTCCTACAATTCCCATGCCTTCCTGTAAGTCTGCTATTATATCTAATACTGGTGCTCCATTTTCCTTTTGTGCTTTTACCTCCGCTAAAACAACATCTTCATCCAAATCTGCCATTGCGTTAACTAGTTTTTTACTCATAACATTTCCCCCTTTAATATAAGTAATTACTTGTTTAATAACAGGATAGCATATATATTATGGAAATTCACCCTGCATAATGACTAAATATAGCATACTTATTTATACATTATGAGTATTTTTAGTAATCATCATTTTTAGTTAATTATCAATGAATCTTACTTAGTTGAAATGTTACAGTAGGTAGTTATCAGATAAAAATATGCTTCCTTGAAATAAACAGTTTTATTATTTTAACTATTCATCACAAAGGAAGCATATAGAAATTTTAATTTTCTACTTTTCTTGCTTTAATTTCTTCTTGCATCTTTTCAAGACTATCAGGTGTAATTTTATAAAGTAATACAATAAAAATCAATCCTACTATCATAATAATTGCTGGAATTAATGCCATTCCATTCTTTATACCTGATACTAATTGGGATGTAGGCTTCATATTTGCAACATATCCTGCCCCCACAAGAACAGCTGTTATAATAACACTTCTTAAAAATATTGCAATTTTAATTGGGAAACTTATTAATGACATAATAAATCCTCGTGCATTTTTTCCAGTTTTCCATTCGCCATATTCCACAGTAGATGAATACATAGCAACACCTAATGCATCAGGAATTCCATATCCTAAATATGCTACAAACATCAATACCATAAATGACATATAATTCATTGGTAAAGCCCATACAATAAGTAATCCAATTATAAATATTACAAGTGATAAAATATAAGTATTTCTTTCTCCAATTTTTTTAGCCAGCGGATTTGTAATAACAGCACCTAAAAGACATATTATACTAAGACCTGTAAAAAATGCAGTAACTACTGCCAAATTATTAACAACATATTTAAAATAGTAAAATGCCATTCCAAAAATAATAAACCTTCCTAAATATCTTCCAAGCTCACCTAATAACAATCCTATAAGAGGTGGATTTACTACTATCTGTTTTATCATCTCACCTATAGACATTTTTTCTTCTGATTTACCTGTTTGAGTTGAAATTCCAGCATTTGCATAGTCTTTAGTCATAAAAAATAATATATAATAGCATCCCATCATAAGAATACCTGCAATTGCAACGGTAAAAGTATACCCACCAGCAGGATTGCCGATAGCTTTTCCTATAATCAATATTAAAGGCATACTTAACAAAGAAAAGCAAATATTACCTAATGAGTTGAACATACCTCTGTTTGATGCCATAGCAATTCTTTCTTCTCTTACTTCTGTCATAGAAGAATTCATTGCTACATGTCCTGCATAAAAAATATTCCAAATTAAATGACTTACTATAAATCCTATTGAAATTATAATTGCATTTACTCCTGCAGAACCTATCTTGGAAAATTGTAAAATATAAAATAGTACTGCAAAAGGAGGTCCTACTAATAGCCATGAACGATATTTCCCCCACTTCAGGTTGGTTTTTTCCAATATAACTCCTGCAGTAGGAACCCATACAAGATCAAATATACTTGTAATCATCAATACAGTGCCTGCTAGAGCTGCCGATATTTTTGCGTAATCAGTTAAGAATGCGGCAAAATAATATATTTCCACATTTACAAATAACTGAAATCCAAAAGATGGTACCCCATAAAAATTAATAATAGATTTTTTCAATTTTCTTTCCATAATATTCTCCTTTCATAATATATTTTAGAAAAGTATAAACCTTAGTTGAATTTATACTTTACTTGCCTTTTGCAGCTGAAATTATAGTATTTTGATGTAGACACATCAACACTTAAATCCTTTACATCAAACCTATTGCTCTTCATTACTGTAGTTACTATATTCTTTCCTATATCATCGTAAATAATTTCCATTACAAATATGCCACTACTTGATTGAGAGTACTCTCCCAATCCTCCAATGATTTCTGAATCTTCATCTAAGTCAGCCATTGTATTAACCAATTTTTCATTCATAACACCTCCTCCTTTAATAAAAGTTAACCATTTATGTTAACTTTTATTAATAATAGCATATCGTATATATTTTTACAATTCAACTTACATAATGTTTAAATTTATCATATTTGTTTATACATTATGAATATTTTTACTATATACTATTTTCAGTAAGTTGCAAAAATACAATATATAATAAGAGGAACTATTAAAAATAGCCCCTTATTCAATCAATATCAATCCATAACAATTTAATTCATTTTTACTTTCATTTTTTTCACCTTTCAATACCTCTATAGGGAAACCACTTTCCCTTACAGTTGCAAATACATCTATACCACAAGCTTCCATAGAAGGTCTAGCTTCCTGTGGATGTGCACAATGTTCCATATTGCATTTTTCACACAATCTGCAGGGCCCTGCACCAAATCCAAATGCCTTATAATATCCTGAAAGAAAAATTTCGTTTTCTAATTTATTTATAATTTTTGTAGTAGCTGCAAGATCTGATTTAGATTGCACTATCAATCCAGTACTATAACAATCGATTATATTTTGAATTTCCTTATAAGAAGGAGTCTTTGGAGGACAACAATAACTTGTATTATAATTTTTACAACCATACCTACACTTTAATATTGTCCATGCCCCTGTTTTTATAGTATCTGTACTTATTATTTTAGCATTATAGGCCCCAAGTTCCTTTGCTTTTTCTACATATTTTGTCATGTCACTTTTCATTTTAAATTTCCCCTTTTCCACAAATATAATTTTTACATATATAAATTATAACATTTCACAATTAGTGTGGTTAATTTATTCTAATATCTGATGCTGCCTTTTTTGCATAAAATGCTTTTAAAAATTCATATTTAAAATTCTCATGTGTATTTCCATGTATAAGCATGTATAAGTTAGTTCCATATTCTTAGCCATATAATTTAAAATTATATAATAATTTTAAATTTACTTAGAATGTGATATTATACTTATATGACATTATACTAATTTAAAAATTCATAAATTAGTTTTAACAAAACTTAAATTATAAGAAGGAGAATTTATATGAAGTACTATTCACTTATGGCTATCGGGCTGTATTTACTTATTTTGCTCTTGATAGGCTATTATTCTTACAGGAAAACCCACGACATTTCAGACTATATGCTTGGGAGTAGAAGTCTAAGTCCTATGGTTACAGCATTATCTGCTGGTGCAAGCGATATGAGCGGTTGGATGCTTATGGGTCTTCCTGGTGCTGTATATACTACAGGTATCTCCAGTATGTGGCTTGGAATTGGTTTAACTATAGGAGCTTATTTCAATTATCTCTTATTAGCACCACGTTTTAGAATTTATACAGAAGTCTCAAATGACTCTTTAACTGTGCCAGATTATTTACAAAACAGATTTAAAGATAATGCTAATATGCTGAGGCTTGTATCCGGAATAATAATTCTCGTTTTCTTCACTTTATACGTTTCTTCAGGTATCGTAGCCGGCGGAAAATTATTTAGGGACATTTTTGGATTTACATATACATCAGGAGTAATAGTTACACTGTCCATAGTTGTAATATATACATATTTTGGTGGCTTTTTAGCAGTAAGTCTCACTGACTTTTTCCAGGGAAGTCTTATGTTTGTAGTTCTCGTCATGGTACCTGTAGTTGCATACATGAATATAGGGGTAGATCCTGGAACTTTTGTAAGTAAAGTAAAACATATCAATCCAGCACTATTTGACATACTTAGAGGAACAAGTTTTTCTACTATTATTGGATTTTTAGCTTGGGGACTTGGTTACTTTGGACAACCTCATATTATTGTACGTTTTATGGCAATAAAATCTGCAAAAGAATTAAAATCTGCAAGAAGAATAGGTATAAGCTGGATGGCTATTGGCCTTTTAGGTGCAATAAGCAGTGGACTTATAGGTCTTGTATATTTTACAATGCACAATCAACCTCTAAAAGATCCTGAAATGGTATTTTTGCGTCTTGGTGATATATTATTCCATCCATTTATTACAGGTATAATACTATCTGCAGTACTTGCTGCTATTATGAGTACTATTTCTTCCCAACTTTTAGTTTGCTCCAGCTCTATTACAAAAGATTTTTATCTTACATTTTTAAATAAGAAAGCACCTGAGCACACTCAGGTATTTATAGGAAGAATATCTGTACTTGTAGTTGCAGCTGTTGCAGTTTTATTTGCTTATGTTCCAAATAAAACTATCTTAAGTATAGTAGGACAGGCATGGGCAGGTTTTGGTTCCGCTTTTGGTCCAACTCTTTTAATAAGTCTCTACTGGAAGAGAATGACAAAATGGGGAGCTTTGTCTGGAATGGTTGTAGGAGGACTAACAGTTATAATATGGATTGTATCAGGGTTATCTGCTCATTTATATGAGATGATTCCTGGCTTTACCTTATCTCTCATATCCATCGTAGTTGTAAGCCTTTTGACTAAAAAACCTGATGAAGCTGTAAATAAGGAATTTGAATCTATGGAAGAAAAGTTGAACTTGATGTAATTATTTAAATATTAAAAATGCTGTTTTCAAAAAACAGCATTTTTAATTTAACTTTAATTCTTTTTAAATGTTGTAAATTTAATACTCATCCACCCAAAAATCAATCCGATGAAATTTGCTCCTGTAATCCAAATTGCTGCATTAAGCAGAGCAGGCATTCCTTTAATTGTCATATACGCTCCTGCACCATAACCTATGAACATACATGAATAAGCATTAAAAGACATAAGAGAAATATTCAATGCAGATATTTTTAGTGATATCATTAACAAAAATACTGTAATAAAAACTGAAACTATGGTAGCTGCCATAGCTGGCATAAATCCCGTAAATATATTGATAAGGACAAATGCTAAAATTGCAAGTACTGATCCTGTAATCATCGGTGGTATTCCCTTTGCAATAAGGTCTGGAGTTGCCCCTAAAGTAAAGTACCATGCCCAGCCTATAAACAAAGCCCAAACAGGAACTTTTATATACATAAAAAGACATGATACTGCTGCTAGAACTGCTACCGATACATCTAATGCTTCAATTTTTTTCATCTCTACTTCCCCTCCTATGTTTGTCCAAAGTATCCATTCAGGTTTGTAACTGTTACACCACTGTTTTCTAATGATTCCCTCACCGCAGTTGCCACCATAGTAGCATTAGGTGAATCACCATGAATACATACTGTGCATCCATTAACATCAATTAGTTTTCCATCAATTGTATCAATTTTTCCTTCTTTTGCAACCTTAACTGCCCTATCAGCTACTTCCTCTGGAGAACGTGCTTTCTTTACTCTTTCAAGCATCCAGTTTCCATTTTTATCATAGCCAAGGTCAATCAATACCTCTGGTGCTGTCTTCAAGCCTCTCTTTTCTGCACGTTTTAAAGCCTCGCATCCTGTATGAAGCATAATATAAAGATCCTTATTATATTCCTCAATAGTATCGAGAAAAGTATCAATATATTTCTCCTGCTCACCAACCATTCGGTATAATATTCCATGAGGCTTTACATGTTGCATTTTAAGACCCTGCAATTTTAAAAATGCATCCATTGCTCCTAACTGATATAACATATCGGATCTAAGTTCTTCAACTGAAATATCCATCTGTCTTCTTCCAAATCCTTGCCTATCAGGAAGACCTATATGTGCACCTATTGCTACTCCATACTTTTTTGCCCATTTTATGGTACGTTCCAAAACAAGTGGATCGCCGGCATGAAAGCATGTTGCAATATTTGCAGATGTTACATAAGGCATAAGTGCTTCATCTTCTCCAAGAACATAACGTCCGAAGCTTTCGCCCATATCAACATTAATATCTATCTTCATACTTATTCACCTCCATTAAACTTCTAAAATAATCATAGGAGATCCTATATCCATTTCATCCCATTCAGCAACAAGAACTTTCTTTACTACACCTGCTTTTTCTGTCTGGCAGCTCATTTCTGTTTTCATACAGTTAATAACTGCAAGTTCCTGTCCTTCTTCAACCTTATCACCAACATTTACTACTACTCGAGCTACAAGCCCAGGCATATGTGCTTTTAATGTATATTCCATAATTTCATCCTCCATTTTTTATTTTTTTGTTTTTATTAACCAATCACTAAATCAACTGATTCAAACATTGCTTCTCTTTCTTTACGTGCTTTTATTGCATCTTCTACAGTAACCAGCTTAAGTTTTACTTTATCTCTTGCAGGTATCCCCTGGCCAATTTTCCATAAATCTACATTAATGACATTTGCAACGCATACAAAACCACCTAATGTAGGTCCATCTGCAATAAGCAGAGAAGGGGTATTTCCAGTTACATTAACTGCACCGCGCATATTGTAACCATGATCAACAATATTTGAAGGGTGGCTTCCGCCTTTTCCACCATCCTCACGTGCCCAAAAATAATCTGGTACTTCCTGCAAACGATAAGCCGCTCTGTTTGCATTATGTGAGATTTTCATTGGCGTACTAAACAAATAATCCATTCCACTTTCCGTTACATAGTCAGGTACTGAATTAGGCCCTGGAATAGTTCTTAATTCCCATTCATTCACGTATTCAGGTATATACTTAGGATTTAATTTTCTACCAGCAATTCCTGAAGTATCTTTTTTATTCACCTTTATAACATCATCTTTTGCAAGCTTGCGCCCTTCAAAACCGCCATAGCTTCCAAAAAGACAAGTTGATTTACTTCCAAGATATTCTGGTACATCAATTCCTCCTGCTATACACACATAAGCTCTGAAACCAGCTTGTCCAAAGTGTGAAAATTTAAGTATATCACCTGCTTTAACTGCAATTGCTTCCCACATTGGTACATCACTTTCATTAATTGTAGGGCTCATGTCACTTCCTGTTATTGCAATAACTCCGTCTTCTACAATTTCAAACTGGCAATAACCACCGGCAATTTCTAGAGCTGCGTCACCTTTTTTATTTCCTAAAATTAAGTTTCCAAGCTGTAATGCAAGATTGTCCATTGCACCTGCAGCAGCCATTCCAAGTCCCATGTATCCAAGTCTTCCTGGCCAATCTTCTACCAAAACTTCAATTCCACCGTTTATAACTTTAATCATATTTTTTACCTCCTTCTTATATTATTTATTAGAGCTTAGGTGCTATTTTGGAGCCTTGTTCCTGGCGCTTCGCAAATTCTTTGGCACCTTTAACGACTTCTGGTTTTGCAAGGAATTCCAGATAATCCTTAACAACAATTTGGCTTTCCTGAATATCATATACATAATCTGTTTTTTCATGAACATGATCATATATATCTAATATTTCTTTTTCTGAAACTTCTACAAATTTTATGCGATCCCCTGATGGACGATATAAAAATGGTCCGTCTTTAAATTGTGGATGTTTCATTGATAACTGAAATGTAGGAATAGTACGTCCAAATAATTGATATCCACCACCAGTTGCTGTAGTGTAAGTAAATAGGCAGGCTCCACCAATACCAACTGCTCCTTCTGGAGTCCATATACGGGGAGGATTGTATTTTGGTACAATCATTTTGCACCTTGGATCCATTGGCCAGAAAAATCCACCACCCGGCCAGAAGCCGCATCCACTGTTATACCAATAAGTATCTAATAACATATGTTTAATATCATCTACAGTGCATCCATTACATAGAGCCATGTAATCAAGATTATATCCATCCTTGCAGTTTGGTGCATCAGGACGAATTTGTTTTAAATACATTTCAACTGCTTTTTTAGTTTGACTGTCCTCAAAAGCAATTGGCAGCGTAATGATTCTTGAATCAATTACCATATCATCAACACCAGCAATAGATTCTTCTGCATCTTTGATTTTGTCAATAAGTTCTTGTGGGGAAATAATGGTAGGATCAAAATGTATCATATTTGCTCTTAAACTTGGTAGTGTCTCAATTAATCCCTTGATATTCATTTTCTTAACCTTTGCATCTACTGCCAGAATTCTAAAGGAATCCAGCAGTTCCACCCTCTGTTCAAAACCATATTCCACTTGAATAAAGCCATCACCTGCCTGACGGAATAATATTTCAATTCTGTCACCTTTAGCAGGAAGAGTATCAATAATAACATCATACTTGCTCATACTTTTTCCTCCCTTTTTACATTTAATTATTTGATTCAATTGTGTAATTTATAATAGAAAAGTAACTTACTTTTGCATACACTTACAAATTGCTTTTTCAAAAATATCTAATCCTGCTTCAAGCTGCTTATCTGTAATTACAAGTGGTGCTAAAAAGCGGATGACATTTCCATAAACACCCGAGTTCTCAATCATAAGTCCATTTTGGGCTGCTTCTTGAATAACTGCTGATACAATTTCAGCATTTGGATCTTTCTTTTTTTTGTTTTTTACAAATTCTATTCCAACCATTCCGCCGAGTCCTCTTACATCTCCAACAATCTCATATTTTTCTTTCCATTCCATATAGCGTTTCATTACTTTCTTACCTATTTCCATAGAACGGTCAGCCAAATGATCTCTTTCCATAATTTCTATCACTTTTAATGCTGCTGCACATGCTACTGCATTTCCACAAAAAGTTCCTCCAATTGTTCCAGGTCTTACTGCCTCCATAATCTCTTCCCTTGCTGTTATTGCGCTTAATGGCATACCAGCTGCAATAGATTTTGCAGTTGCTATTATATCTGGAGCTGCTCCTGCTTCCTTCCAATATTCAGAAGCAAACATTTTACCTGTACGGCAGAACCCACATTGTACCTCATCTGCAACAAGCAATATACCATATTCATCACAAATAGTTCTTACTGCTTTAACCCATTCAATCGGAGCTGGAATAAATCCGCCTTCGCCCTGAAGAGGTTCTACTACTATAGCTGCTACATACTCTGGTGGTGAAGCTTGATCAAATACTTTTTTAATACTTTCTATATAATAATTAATGGTCTCACTTTCTGGCATTCCTTCAGGTCTTCTATATAAATATGGGAATTCTGCACGGTATACACCATCTGGAAAAGGTCCCATTCCATAGGCATAAGATTTTTTCGATGTCATTGCCATGGTCATAACTGTACGTCCATGAAATGCTCCTGAAAATACAATTATATTGGGTCTCTTTGTAAAAGCTTTTGCTATTTTTACTGCATTTTCATCAGCTTCTGCTCCACTATTTGCAAAGAATGTTTTTTTCTTATTTCCTTTTACAGGAACAATGGAATTCATTTTTTCTGCCAGCTTAACATATCCTTCATGTGTAACAATATTAAACATACCATGAAAATATTTCTCTGATTGTTCTTTTACAACTTCAACCACTTCTGGATGGGAAAATCCAATGTTTAGTACGCCTACACCCCCAGTCCAATCAAGAAAATAATTCCCATCAACATCCTCAATCACCGCACCTTCTGCCCTTTTTATTACAACAGGATATACACATTTAATTGCGGAAGGTACTGCATCTTCTCTTCTTCGTATTACTTCTGCCGCTTTCGATCCCGGAACTTGATCAGTTATTATTTTAGGTAATTCTTCCTTTAACATTTTTAAGCCTCCTTAACTGGCAACTAATTCTTTAAACATGGCATTTTGTATTTAATTATTTAATTGTTAAATTGTCAATTTCAAATTATGTAAACTGTTACAATGTTTTGTGGCTATTTTTGCAAGAATCAAAATAATAAATTTCAAAATAAAAATTAAAAGTGTAATATTTACTTTTTTTTCATCAATATTGAATAATTAAATACTACAATATTTCATTTTGTATAACAATAGCATATGAACACAAACTTTATTTTGCTAATTTGTGCTCAATATACATAAGGCGCATGTATAAAGCCTTCCCATGTCCTCTTTTCTTTAATTTCGTATATTTTTTAAGTAAAATATCATAAATCGTATGATAAATTATTAAAAAAACTAAATAATTATTTTCTATTTGTTAATTTTGAAAGGTTATATTTGCGAATTATTTTTAGTTTTAACTACTACATGCCTAGTAAATTACTATCTGGAAAAAATTTATATTTGAAATGTTTAATTTAACCTAATGTTTATCTTATATGACTTTTCTAATAATATAAAATAATATAATAAGAACTATCTCATCCATATTTTAATATTGACAAGATAGTTCTACATTTTATCCGATGACTACCTGCTCTAATACTCTCACGCACTCTGTGAAAGCGACTGTCACCAAATCAAAGAATTTGGGACATCTGCTTTTCTCCAAGTGAGAGTAAAGAGCATCTACGTCCCTGGATAACGATTTTCCCTAAAGGATAACGTCTTCTAAGTGCTAAAGACACTAAGAATCCTGTTAATAAGCATCATGTGGAGTAAAAACTCCATCTGATGCCAAGAACTCTGTTTATCATGCATTTACAATCTCAGATATTCTTTAATATAAAAGGCCATCCTTAAATTAAACTTATCCTCCGTTGAGGTTAAATCTTTTTTTAAAAGATCATGTATTTTCTTCATGCGATAATTGATGGTATTGCGATGGTTATATAAGAAATTTGCAGTTTCCTGAATGCTGCCATCAAAATCCAAATATACTTTCAGAGTTTTTAGCAGTTGGGTGTTATTCTTCCTGTCATAATCTATTATGGGATCAAGCATTTCAAAATATATATTTCGTAGTAATTCTTTGTTAGATACAGAACTCAGTATGCGAAATATACCAAGATCGTCAAAATACACACAGTCCTTATTCGAAGCTTTAGCTGTTTCTAAAGCATAGGAAGCAGTAGAGTAGCTAAAATAAAGTTTTGATAATGAAGAAACTTTTTCACCTATTCCTATTTGAGGTCTCAATATTGATGAGTTTAAAGCTATTTCATTATCAATTATTTCAAAATAGTTTTTCATAAGATTATTTAGTAATTTTTTTGAGCATTCCTGCAGAATTAGAATATAATAGTTATTTTTTAAAAATATATGATATTTTATCGATAAGAGATTAATACAATTTTGTAATTTCAACGGCGAACTAATATTAGTTATTTTAGCTGCATAATAAGAAGATTCTGTAGGATAACCATTTGAATTTAAAAGAGGAATATAATTTTTAACATTTTGTGAATCGAATATTACATTGTAAAACAGCTTAGACAAAGTATTTTCCAGGTATTTATCCATAAATATCTTATTACAGTAATCTTGCATAATATCAGAAATGTGTATCTCCCAAGGCATTATAAAAAGAGGAAAATTTTCTGAATTACACAGTTCAATAACTTCTCTAGAAATATCCTTAATAAGAATATATTTATCAGTATTTATTAACAAGCCGCTGCACTTTCGGTAAATTAATTCTCTAATTAATTCATAAAGCCAGCTTATTTTTGTTCCAGCTGACAAACCAGTAGTAATAACTAATTCATTTCCTCTTAGAAAATCTGCATTTTCTATATCTTCAGCAAGGTACACCCAGGTTATATCATTTATGAGGCCTTTTTCCCCTGCCATTAACCTGATCTTATATATTTCTTTTGAAGATGAATAAAATTCAGATAAAAGATAACTCATATTTTGACTCCCTTTTACAATTTTAAATTGATTTTTTAATAGTATATCATAAATTTTTTTATTTGTTTTGTACTCACAGCATAAAAAAATCAGTAAAATTTGTGTTTGTTTACTGTTGTCATAAAATTTAAAATATGCTATAGTTTAATCTAACAAGGACATGGCAATGTATCTGTTATAGTTATTTTTGCCATGTCCTTGTTTTTTATCTGCATAATTTGTAAACTGTTATCTCCCACTTTGATAGAAGTTGGAGTGTTACAGTAGGTAGCCATCAGATAAATGGTTATTGTAAAACTTAATTAATAAAACAATAATTTATTGAAAAGGAGAGCTAACATGATAAAAAAGATTTTAATTGCAAATCGCGGTGAAATTGTAAACAGGATTATTCATACATGTAATAAACTTAACATTGAAACTGTTGTTGTATACTCAGACGCTGATAAAAATGCTGATTACATTAACAAAGCTGCAGAAAGCTATAATATCGGACCCTCTGCACCTGTTAAAAGTTACTTAAATATTGATGCACTTGTAGATGTTATTAAGAAATCAGGGGCAGATGCAGTACATCCCGGATATGGATTTTTATCAGAGGCAGCATCATTTGCTAATGCAGTTGCTGCTGCAGGTGCAAAATGGATCGGACCTGACCCTTCAATTCTAGAAAACATCGAATCCAAATGTTATTGCCGTATTATTGCTAATAAATTAGGGGTTCCGGTTACACCAGGAACAATTAATCCGATTTCCAGTGTAAAAGAAATTTATGATACTGCACAAAAAGTTGGTTTGCCTATTTTACTTAAACTGGACAAAGGCGGCGGAGGTAAAGGAATAGAAAAAATTACTTATTTTGAATCTGAAAAAGTTACACAAGCTATTTTCGAAAGCATGCAGAGAATAGGAAATATGGCATTTGCAAGTGGGGATATTTACATTGAAAAAGCAGTACTATCTCCAAGACACATAGAAGTACAGTTTATAGCAGATGACTATGGAAATGTAGTCTGTTTAGGAGAAAGAGAATGTTCTATTCAAAGAAGATATCAAAAGATTATTGAAGAATCACCGTCAGCTGTAGTTACTGAAGAAGACAGAAAGAAACTTTATTCATATACACAAAAAATAATCAAGGAAATGAAATACTCTGGAGCAGGTACCATTGAATATTTAAGAGGTGCTGATGGCAACTATTACTTTATGGAAATAAATGCAAGACTTCAAGTAGAACATCCTGTATCTGAATATGTTGTAAATATGGACTTAGTAGAAAATCAAATTCGTGTTGCAAACGGAGAAAAATTGCCATTTAAGCAGAAAGATGTTAAATTAAAAGGCCACAGCATTGAATGCCGTATTTATGCAGAAGATCCCAAAACATTTAAACCTTCGCCAGGTACAATTACAACTTTATCATTTCCTGATACGTCAGATGGAACTGTTCGTATAGAACATGCTATTCACGAAGGATACAAGATTTCTCCATTTTATGATCCTATGCTTTGTAAACTTGTGGTTTGGGAAAAAGATAGAAATACCTGCATTGCCAATATGATAAAAGCATTGAAAGACTTTAAGCTAGAAGGAGTTTCTACAACCATAAATACTGATATTGCAATAATGCGAAATAAAAACTTTGTTTCCGGCAACTTTACCACAGCTTTTCTAGAAAATGAAAAGGTAAATATCGGATTAGAGAATTATGTAATAACTATTTCCCGTCAATTCGGTAGTCTGGGACGTCCCATTGCTAAAAAAATGGCTGAATTGTTAGGTGTTGAATATTACGACAGGGATATCGTAGAAGAAGCTGCAAAAAAGATGAATTTGCCTGTATCTACTATTGACAGTGGAGAAGAAATAGATAAAAACGAATACAAAAAAATGAAATTTCCACTAGGAACTAGTTCAGAAAAGATACAGGAAGAAATATTTGAAGCCCAAAAGAAAATCATCTGTGATCTGGCAGATAAATCATCCTGTATATTTGTAGGAAGGTGTTCTGACTATATTTTAAGAAACCATTCAAATCATTTCAGCATATTTATCTATGCTCCCTATGAGATACGAAAGGAAAATTGTATCAATATACTTCATATAAAGCCAGATGAAGCTGATAAATTGATTAAAGAAGTTGATGAAGCGCGTCAGCTATACAGCCTAAGTTATGCAAAATCATACAGTGATAATGTACTTTACAAAGACATCTTAATTAACAGCAGCCTATTCGGCGGAGTTGATGAAACAGCAAAGGTATTAGTTAATATGATTAGGAAGAAATTTAATCTTGCTTAGTGGGAATGGGTATAGATTTGTGTAAAAACCAAATCTATACCCATTTTCAATTTCATATTTAACGAGCTGAAGATTGTAAAAAATATCCGGAGTATAAGTTTATTTTCCGTTTGGAAACCTTATACATACTTTATATGAACTCTTGTGATATATCACCTTCTATACTGCTTATGATTACAACTTGATCCGGCAAATCTTCAATTTCGATTTTAATTTCTGTAGATTCATCTACTATGCCTTTATTAAAATTTTTAAGATACTCATAAAGATTACAAGAATTAATATTGCTGTTTTCACTTACATTCACAGTTAATTTATTTACTCTTGAAAATTTTTTTGATTTACAACATTCCAGTAAGCCCTGGGATATCTTACTCAATAATATTGTATTGTCCATGTCTGTGTCCCTCCTCTAAATTTAATTTTCATACCACCCTTATGGCATTTCATCTATAACTTTAAATAAGTTCTTTACTTCAAATATTAATTTTGTATTCCCATCTTTTAAATATAATTTGTCTATATTAAGTATATAATTTATATTTGTTAATATTCCTATTTATAAGTAATATTAGCAAATAAAAAAAATACCTCTTTGCCTTTAATATTTATAAAAGGCAAAGAGGCATTTTTTGTTATAAGTTTGCATTTAATCTTCTAGCTTACTTCCCCTTTGAAGTGCAGTAAGTCCAGTACGTATAATTTCCTTTATTCCATAAGGTTTCATTAGTTCAATAAAAGCAGATATCTTTTTTTCATTTCCGGTTATTTCAATTATCATACTTTTTTCATTCATATCCACTATTTTACCTCTAAAAGTATTTACGCTTTCCATAATTAACAGTTTATTGTTGGCTTCTGCACAAACTTTTATAAGAGATAACTCCCTATAAACAGATGCGTCGGGGTCTAATTCTATTACTTTTATAACTTCAATCAATTTATTCAGCTGTTTACTTATTTGCTCAAACATATAGTCGTCTCCAATGGATACAATAGTCATTCGTGATATTTCAGGATCTCCTGTAACTCCTACAGTAAGACTGTGAATATTATATCCCCTTCTACTAAAAAGTCCAGCTACTTTACTTAAAACACCTGAATGATTTTCCACTAATACTGACATCACATACTTTTTTATAGTAATCACCTCTTTCTAAAAAGTTCTCTCGTGAGGATCTACAATGCACTCTATTAAAAATGCCTTGCTTGAATCTAATGCTTCTTTAAAAACCCCTTTAAATTCAGCATCATTTTCTACTCTCTTAGCTGTCAATCCATAGGCTTCTGCAAGTTTAACAAAACTTGGATTAGTCCTAAAATTTACCCCAAACTCTCCATTATATTTGTTATCTTGTATTTCTCTAACCATACCAAGTCCTGAGTTATTAAACAATACTATAATAATGTTTAGATTGTTTTCAGCAATAGTTCCAAGTTCAAAAAGACTCATTTGAAATCCGCCATCACCTGCAAAAGCTATAACTTGTTTATCAGGACATGCAATTTTAGCACCAATAGCTGCTGGAAGAGAATATCCCATAGTTCCGAGGCCTCCAGAAGTTAAAAACTTTCTATTCCCTGCCATCTTAAAATTACGGGCACACCACAACTGATTTTGTCCTACATCTGCTGTTAAAATAACATCTTCTCCTAGTATATCAGAAACAGTTTTTAATACATATTTGGGATTAACTTTATCTGTAGGCTTTCTTTGTATCTGCAAATCTTTCTTCCAATTTCTAATTTCTTCCATCCATTCTTTCGTCTGTGGAGATACTATTTCCTTATTTAAGTCTGATAAAATATTTCCGCAATCCCCAACTACTGGAATATAAGTGTTTAAAATTTTCCCTATTTCAGCAGGATCAATATCTATATGAATTATATCCGCATCCTTTGCAAAACTTTTTACTCCACTGACAGTTCTATCTGAAGCTCTAGCTCCAATCAGTATTAGTACATCTGCATTTTGTACAACTTTATTGGCATAAGCAAATCCATGCGTACCTATTAAACCTATATAATAATCACTATTTTCATTTATACATCCTTTACCCATAAGAGTATGGACAACAGGTATATGTGATTTTGTAACAAATTGTTCCAATTGTTCTTGTGCATTTGCCAGTATAACTCCACCACCTGCACAAATAAGAGGTTTCTTGCTAACTTTAATTCTGTCTATTATTTTCTTTATCTGTCCAGAATGTCCTTTAACAGTAGGTTTGTATCCTCTTATATTTACACTTTCAGGATATTCAAAATCAATATCTTCTTCCATTATATCCATAGGTATATCTACGAGTACAGGACCTTTTCTACCAGTTTCAGCTATATAAAATGCTTCCTTTATAGTCTTAGGTATAGATTTAGCATCTCTTACAAGGAAATTATATTTTGTAAAAGATTCTGTAGCACCTGTGATATCTAGTTCTTGAAATACATCCCTTCCGATTAACGTAGACTTAACCTGACCCGTAATAACAACAAGAGGAATGGAATCCATATATGCAGCAGCAATGGCAGTAATGAGATTAGTTGCGCCAGGTCCTGATGTAACTATACAGACTCCAACTTCTCCAGTTGACCTAGCATATCCACTAGCAGAGTGTCCTGCAGCTTGTTCCTGTCTTACTAATATATGCTTCACATCTGATTTTCTCAAAGCTTCATATATAGGAACCACTGCAGCACCAGGATACCCAAATACCATATTTACATTTTCTTTTTTTAAACATTGGATAACTGCTTCAGCAGCTTTCATAACCATCTCTCCTTGTAAATTCAATTTAATAGGATTTTTGGGTACAAAAAAACAGACTCCTTATGGGGTGAGAAGTCTGTTCACGGTACCACCCAATTTTATCACTCAATTTAATAACGGCAAAGCCGGCCCAGCCTACTAATTTCAGCTTACAGCTCAAGGGCGAGTTTCAATATTATATATCTGTGAGTTTACACCAAAGCCCTCACTCTCTTTAAAATATTATAATATCTACTTATCCCTTTCAAAGCTTTCATATATTAATACGTATTTTATACTTTCTAATTTACATTTACAAATAGTTTTTAAAAATTAAATTACTTAAATCAAATTTAAACTTGATACACACTAAATATTCATCTGATGGCTACCTACTGTAGCACTCCCATGCACTCTGTGAAAGCGACTATCATCAAATCAAAGATTTGAGATATCTGCTTTTCTATCAAGGTGTGAGATAACAGTAGCTACCCCCCTAGATAATTCATCTAAACTTAGTGGGAGAAACAAAATCCCACTAAGTAAGATTCACTGATAATTCAAAGTAATTAATATAGGTAATTTTAGGTTAAAAATTAGCACAAAAAAACAGCCTTTCTCTTGAGGCGAGAAGTCTGTTCGCGGTACCACCCAATTTTATTACTTAATTCAATAACGATTCACACCGGCACAGCTTACTATAATTTCAGCTTACAGCTCAAGGGTGAGTTTCAATATGAAATATTTATGGGTTTACACCAGATCCCACTCGCTTTAAAATATACATCATATTTAATAGTCCCTGTCAAAGCTTTTATTATTTAAATATGAGTATATGTTACTATAAAACATTTTAAATGTCAATGGTTTATTCTGAATTTTTATTAAATAATATATTTATTCAACTTTCACATATATCAAGTTAAGAATTAATAATGAAAAATTAATAGTGAAGGATGATTTTTAGCTATCGCAAAAAATCTTTAAATTTATATAAATTAGCAATGTTTCGCTTTAGCGAAACGAGTGGTGGTGAAAAGCTTAATCAAAGATTTTTTGTAGTGTAACGAAAAAAATCCATATTAACTATTAATTCTTCATTCTTAACTATTAATTAAAAATATTGCTTCACAAAGTTTTCAAACTGCAAAAGTTGAATATATTTACAAATTAAAAGTACACTAAAAAACTCCCATTATTTAAGAACTGCGCCTGTATTTGCAGAAGTAACCAATTTTGCATACCTTGATAAATATCCTGTTTTTATCTTAGGTTCAGGCTTTACATAGTTCTTTCTTCTCTTTTCAAGTTCTTCCTCGCTTACTTTCAGCTCTAATTTTTTATTTGTAATATCTACAAATATAGTATCTCCTTCTTCTACAAGTCCTATTAGTCCACCTTCCATAGCTTCTGGTGACACATGGCCTATAGATGCCCCTCTTGTAGCTCCTGAGAATCTTCCATCTGTTAAAAGTGCTACATCTTTATCTAAACCCATACCTGCTATAGCAGAAGTTGGTGAAAGCATTTCTCTCATTCCAGGTCCGCCTTTTGGCCCTTCATATCTTATTACAATTACATCGCCTTTATTTATTTCATTGCCAAATATAGCCTTAACTGCTTCTTCTTCAGAATTATATACCCTAGCTGGTCCTTCATGTACCATCGTTTCTTTTGAAACTGCAGATTCTTTAACTACAGCTCCATCTGGTGCCAGGTTTCCTCTAAGTATTGCTATTCCACCTTCACTGCTGTAAGCATTGTCCACACTTCTTATAACTTCATAATCAAGCACTTTAAAATCCTTTATAGTTTCACCTACAGTTTTTCCAGTAACAGTAAGTGCATCTTCATTTATAAGACCTTTCTTAGAAAGTTCATTCATAAGAGCTGGTATTCCCCCTGCCAGATGAAGATCTTCCATATGATGCTTGCCACTTGGACTTAATTTTGTAAGACAAGGCGTGTGTTTACTTATTTCATGAAATAAATCCAAATTAAGTTCTATACCTGCCTCATGAGCAATTGCTGGAAGATGAAGTACTGTATTTGTAGATCCTGCCATAGCCATATCTACTGTTATAGCATTTTTAAATGCATCTAAAGTTAGTATATCTCTTGGTCGTCTATCGTTCTTTACACAATCCATTACATACATTCCTGCGTATTTTGCCAGCTGATTTCTCTCACCAGTTTGTGCAAGTGCACTTCCATTTAGAGGTAAACCCATTCCAAGTACTTCTGTAAGACTGTTCATACTGTTTGCTGTAAATAATCCTGAGCAGGAACCGCATCCAGGACAAGCTCTCTTAGCTTCTTCTTCAAGTTCTTCCTCTGTTACTTTTCCATCGCTGCAAGCTGCCACCTTTTCAATACAAGTGCTAAAATCAAGTGCTTTGTTATTTAGCTTGCCTGCCCTCATAGGTCCTCCACTTACTACTACAGCTGGTATATTAAGTCTTGCAGCTGCCATAAGCATTCCAGGTACAATTTTGTCACAGTTGGGAATGAGTACTAATCCATCAAAACCATGAGCTGTTGCCATAGCTTCAATTGAATCTGCTATTAATTCTCTTGAAGCAAGAGAATACTTCATTCCAACATGACCCATTGCAATTCCATCGCAAACTGCAATAGCAGGAAACTCTATAGGAGTACCTCCAGACATTGCTACTCCAAGTTTTGCAGCTTTTGCTATTTCATCTAAATGCATGTGACCTGCAACTATTTCGTTTTGTGAATTTACTATTCCTATAAGAGGTCTTTCAATTTCCTCTTTTGTATATCCCATTCCATACATAAGTGCTCTTGCTGGAGCTGCCTTAATCCCCTTTTTTACTGAATCACTTTTCATTTTTAGTATCCTCCTTAAATCTGGAAATTTTTTGTAAAAAAATAACCGCCTGCCTAGGGCAAGAAGCTTTGTGGTACCACCCAATTTATTTTCTAATTCTAATAACGGTAATACCGACGCAGCTTACTAATTTCAGCTTGTAACTTAGGAGTGATTTTCAAAAGTTTCGTATTCATGGGTTTTCACCTTATCCCCATTCTCTAAAAATACTCCACTATTTACTCTTCTCCATCATAGTTTTTATAATACATATATATAATTTCGTAATAACTTTCGTACATTTTATAAAAAAATTTATATTTATAAGCCCTTTTTTATTTACAAGTAATATCTACCTATAATTATTTTGCCCCTAAAAAGATAGATATTGATATTACAGGGATTAGGGAAAAGTAATTCCCCTACTTCTCCTGTAAACTTAAGTCATCCGCTAAATGATAAGCCCCCTTATTCATAAGCGTTATTCATAAGTAATTTTTTATTGATACACTGTTAAAATATTACCCCAATTTAATAAATATTTTAATACTGCCAATTGAACATTCTACTTTTTAATTACTCATTATCAGGATTTTCATTGATCCATGACATCATTGATCTAAGTTCTTTTCCAACTTTTTCTATTGGAGCATCTTTTTCCATTCTTCTTCTTGCTGTAAATCCTGGTCTTCCAGTTTGGTTCTCAAGAAGCCATTCTCTTGCAAATGTTCCATCTTGGATCTCTTTAAGAACTTTCTTCATCTCAGCTCTTGTATTGTCATTGATTATTCTCTTGCCTATCTTATAATCTCCATATTCAGCAGTATCACTTACAGAATATCTCATTCTAGCTAATCCACCTTCATATATCAAGTCAACTATTAACTTCATCTCATGCAAACATTCAAAGTATGCATTTTCAGGAGCGTATCCAGCTTCAACTAATGTATCAAAACCTGCTTTTATAAGTTCTGCAACTCCTCCGCAAAGTACTACTTGTTCACCGAATAAATCAGTTTCAGTTTCAACTTTAAATGTTGTAGTCATAACTCCTGCTCTAGTTCCACCAATTCCTTTTCCATAAGCTAAAGCAATTTCTTTTCCTTTTCCACTGTAATCTTGATATACTGCATA
>NZ_LROR01000110.1:0-1006 GCF_001675205.1 Clostridium coskatii
GTCCGTAGTCTAACGAAAGAGGACGCGGCCGAAGGTGGGGTTAGTAATTGGGGTGAAGTCGTAACAAGGTAGCCGTAGGAGAACCTGCGGCTGGATCACCTCCTTTCTAGGGAGTCGAAAGATAGAGAAAAATCTATCTTATAAATTGATGGTTTAAGTAAGTTAGAAAATCTACTCTGTTTAATTTTGAAGGATCAGATAGATTCTTCACAGTATCACTTTTGAATTTAAGTGGTATGATGATAAAAATTGATAGTAACGAGCAAGACAAGGAAAAACTTGAATGAAGAGCGGAGTTTACTTATGTAAATGAGCACCGGAATGAAAGTTTTGACGCAGTATTGTGAAGTTAATAGCAATTTTTTAAAAATAGAATAAAAATATTTTGGGGGTATAGCTCAGCTGGGAGAGCATCTGCCTTGCACGCAGAGGGTCAAGAGTTCGAATCTCTTTATCTCCACCATTTAGGGCTTATAGCTCAGCTGGTTAGAGCGCACGCCTGATAAGCGTGAGGTCGATGGTTCGAGTCCATTTAAGCCCACCAAAGGTTTTCATTAGAAAACCATTTTCAATTTATAATGTAAATTGAAAAATTGTCCTTTGAAAATTGCACAGTAAATAAGAAATAAAAAAATTGATAGTAACGAGCAGATCGAGGAAAAACATGAGCGAGGAACAGAGTTTGCTTATGTAAATGAGTACCGCAGCGAATGATTTTGACGAAGATATGCGAAGTTAATAGCAGTTTTTGAAAGTAAAGCTAAGGTTATAATATAGCCTTTGTAGAATAAACTTTAATATCATTTTAAAGATTTAAGATGATACAAAGAAAATTGCTAATAGCAATTTTCGATAATAAAGGTCAAGCTACAAAGGGCGCATGGAGGATGCCTTGGCACCAGGAGCCTAAGAAGGACGCGATAAGCTGCGAAAAGCTCTGGGTAGGCGCAAATAGCCAGAGAACCAGAGATATCCGAATGGGGAAACCCACCTAGATAACGCTAGG
>NZ_LROR01000111.1:0-1000 GCF_001675205.1 Clostridium coskatii
TTGCTAAAAAACCAGCATCCCGTATATTAGTTAATACTGGTGGAAGCCAGGGAGGTACTGGTGCAAGCACAGGATTAGCACCTGCATTTACATTAGGTTGTGGTACATGGGGAGGAAGCTCTGTTTCTGAAAATGTTACTCCATTACATTTAATCAATATAAAGAGAGTAGCATATGGTCTTAAAGATTGTACTACATTAGCTGCAGACGATACAACTTTCAATCATCCTGAACTTTGCGGAAGCAAAAATGACTTAGGATTCTGTGCTACAAGCCCTGCAGAATTTGCAGCAAAGAGCAATTGTGATAGCACTGCTGCAGATACTACTGATAATGATAAACTTGCTAGACTCGTAAGTGAATTAGTAGCTGCAATGAAGGGAGCTAACTAAAATGGACAAGTACGAAGCTGTTATAAAGCTTTTATTGGAAGCTGTTCAAGGTAGTCAGTCTTCTACAGAGACAAAGCAAGATACAAATGAAATCCCGGTTGGAGTTTCAAACCGTCACATTCATCTTTCACAAGCAGATTTTAACATATTGTTTGGAGAAGGATACCAGGTAACAAAGATAAAGGATTTAGCACAGCCAGGACAGTATGCTTGTAAAGAAACAGTAACAGTATGTGGACCAAAGGGAGCTATTGAAAAAATTAGAATACTTGGACCATTACGTAGTAAGACACAGGTAGAAATCCTAAGAGGAGATTCTTTCAAATTGGGAGTAGCTCCAGAAGTAAGGATGTCCGGTGATTTACACGGAACACCTGGAATTGCCATAATAGGACCAAAAGGATCTGTTCAAATAAAGGAAGGTGTGATTGTTGCACAAAGGCACATTCACATGACTCCTGCAGATGCACAACATTTTGGGGTGCATGATGGACAGACAGTAAGTATTAAAGTTGATGGACCACGTGGTGGAATTTATAATAATGTTGCAATTAGAGCAAATGATACTTCAGCTTTAGAATGCCATATTGACACAGAGGAAGCAAATG
>NZ_LROR01000112.1:0-967 GCF_001675205.1 Clostridium coskatii
ATAAATCAGTTTCAGTTTCAACTTTAAATGTTGTAGTCATAACTCCTGCTCTAGTTCCACCAATTCCTTTTCCATAAGCTAAAGCAATTTCTTTTCCTTTTCCACTGTAATCTTGATATACTGCATAGAGACATGGAACTCCATTGCCTAATGTATATTCTCTTCTAACTATATGTCCTGGTCCTTTTGGAGCAATCATCAAAACATCTACAAACTTAGGTGGTACTATCTGATTAAAATGAATGTTGAATCCATGTGCAAAGAACAATGCATTTCCTTCTGATAAATTATCCTTTATGCTCTCTTCATAAATTTGTTTTTGTTTTTCATCTGGTAGAAGTACTGTTATAATATCTGCTTGTTTAACGGCTTCAGCTATTTCATATACCTTAAACCCATAATCTTCAGCCTTTTTCCATGACTTACTACCTTTATATAAACCGACTATTACATCGAGTCCACTTTCTTTTAAATTCAAAGCATGTGCATGTCCCTGACTTCCAAAGCCAAGTATAGCTATTTTCTTTCCTTTCAAGAGATTCAAATCTGCATCCTCATCATAATAAACTTTTAATTTTTCCATAATATTTTCCTCCTGAATAATTTATTTATACTATTTTTGTATATATTGAACTTTTTAATACTTTAAACATTTGAATAATATACTACTTGATGTTTAAAAAATGACTTGTAACTCCCATAATTAAGAATTTTATGATTATTACAAATGTATGTATTTCTATAATTATTTTGCCCCTAAAAAGATAGATATTGATATTACAGGGATTAGGAGGGAAAAGTGTTTCCCCAACTTCTCCTGTAAACTTAAGTCATCCGCTGAATGATAAGCCCCCTTATTCATAAGCGTTATTCATAAGTAATTTTTTATTGATACACTGTTAAAATATTACCCCAATTTAATAAATATTTTAATACTGCCAATTGAACATTCTACTTTTTAATTACT